>JABHUT010000149.1 GCA_018658685.1 Alphaproteobacteria bacterium | reverse complement strand
TGTTGAGAAAGCTTCAAAATCAGAATTATTATTTATTAAAGAAATTGAATCCTTTGATAATTTTAAGTGTAGTCATCCTTTCAAAGATAGTGGTTATGATTTTGATATTCCACTTTTGGAAGGAGATTTTTTGACTGAAGATGCTGGAACAGGATTTGTTCATATAGCCCCTAGCCATGGTCAAGATGACTATGAGTTAGCAATTAAAAATGGAATTGAGCCTCCTTTTATATTAGATGGTGAAGGTGTTTATTTGGAAGGTGTAAAGTTATTCTCAGGTAAAAGAGTTTATAATAAAGATGGTTCCCTTGGTGATGCTACAGGATCGGTGATTTCTGAATTAATAAATTCAGGTAATTTATTTGGAAAAGGTAAACTAAGGCATCAATACCCTCATAGCTGGCGTTCAAAAGCACCTCTTATTTTTAGAAATACTCCCCAATGGTTTATTTCAATGGAAAAAAATGACTTAAGAGTTAAATCACTTTCAGCAATTGATGATGTTCAGTGGATTCCCGAACGAGGAAAAAATAGAATTAAATCGATGGTTGAATCTCGACCCGATTGGGTTGTTTCGAGACAAAGAGCTTGGGGTGTTCCTCTAGCAATTTTTGTTAATAAAAAGACCGGCCAACCATTAAAAGATCAAGAAGTAAACGAACGAATTGCTAAGTCTTTTGAGGAAAAAGGTTCTGATGCATGGTTTGATATCAGTTCAGAAGAATTTTTAGGCGATAAATATAATGCTGATGAATGGGAAAAGGTTAATGATATTCTAGATGTATGGTTCGACTCTGGTTCAACTCACGCATTTGTTCTTGAGGGAGTAAGTGGACTAGGATCACCTGCAGATTTATATTTAGAGGGGTCCGATCAGCACAGAGGGTGGTTTCAATCTTCTCTTCTTGAATCATGCGGTACTAGAGGCATGGCGCCTTTTAAGCAGGTTCTCACCCATGGATTTGTTATGGATAAAGATGGAAGAAAAATGTCAAAATCTCTTGGTAATGTAATTTTACCTGATGATCTAATAGATCAGTATGGTGCAGATGTCGTTAGATTATGGGTTGTTTCATCTGATTTTACTGAAGACCTAAGGGTTGGACAAGATATTATGAAGGCAAATGTTGAGTCTTACAGAAAGATAAGAAATACATTCCGTTTTCTCTTGGGTAATTTAGATAACTTTAAAGACGAAGAAATTCTTCTTTACAGTGAAATGCCAGAGCTTGAGAAATATATTCTTCATAAACTGTCGATTATCGATGCAAAAGTAAAAGATGATTACAGAAAGTATGATTTAAAATCTGTTTTTCAGAATCTATTAAATTTTTCTAACCTTGATTTATCCTCTTTTTATTTCGATATAAGAAAGGACTCATTGTATTGCGACAGTCCCAAAAGCTTATCAAGAAGAGCTACTCGAACTGTTTTAGATATTTTGTTCAATTATCTTGTTTCTTGGTTTTCTCCAATTCTTTGCTTCACAGCAGAAGAGGTAATGAAATCGAGATTTCCAGATAATAATAAATCTGTTCATGAATTATATTTTTCTGAAACTAATCCTGAATGGACTAATGAAATACTTTTCTCTAAATGGGAAAAGATCAGGTCTGTTAGAAAGGTTGTCACCGGGGCTATTGAGTTAGAGAGAAAGGAGAAGAGAATTGGATCAAGTTTAGAAGCATTTCCTACTGTCTTTATTTCAAGCAAAGAGTATTTTGAAATCTTTAATGATATTAATTTAGCAGAAATTTTTATAACATCACAAGCCGACTTAAAGGAAGGAGACGGACCATCTGACGCTTTTAGATTGGACGAGATGGAAATGGTTTCAGTAAAGTGCAATCTCTCAATTGGCGGAAAGTGTAATCGTTCTTGGAAGATACTCCCAGAGGTAGGAACAGATCCTGATTATCCTGATTTAAGTATAAGAGATGCAAATGTAATGAGGGAAATAAGTGGTTAAAAAATTTCCGAATATTAATTTTTTAATAACAAGCCTAAGTATTTTTTTTATTGATTTTTTTACTAAATATTTTTTATTAAATTTCTATGATCTAGAAAATAAAGGAAAAGTTTTTATAACACCTTTTATGGATTTCGTTCTTGTCTATAATCCTGGTATTAGTTACGGACTTTTCGGAGGCGGAGGTGAGATTCAGCGGGTAGTTTTAATAGTTTTATCGCTTTTAATAATTTCTTATTTAATTTATTGGATTAGAGAATCCAATTCAAATTTTATTTCTTTTGGAATTTGCTTAATTATAGGTGGGGCCTTAGGAAACATGATTGACAGAATACTGTACGGTAAGGTTATCGATTTTATTTCTCTTCATGTTTTTGATTATTACTGGTATGTATTTAATATAGCTGATATAGCAATAGTTTCTGGTGGAATATCTGTTTTAATATATTCTGCAAAAGATTCTTTTAGTAACTCTTAGTGAGGATTAAATGTTTTTTAGAATATTTTTCAGTTTAATTTTTATGCTTAATTTGTCCTTACTTTCAGGTTGCGGAAGCGAGTTATCAGATGTTCTTGGGACAAACAAAATGCCTCCAGATGAATTTACAATTCTAACAAAGCCGCCTTTAATCGTTCCTCCAGAATATAACTTGAGACCTCCTGCAGAGGGAGAGATAAGACCTAATGCTCAGCAGCCAAATAGACAACTCCAATCAATTTTATTTGGCCAAAACCAAACAGATGATTTTAGTTCATCAGAGATTAGTTTAATGACGGGTTCTGATGTTGCTGAGGCAATACCAAATATTAAAGAGGTTCTAGATTCTGAAATGCGAGATGTAGAAGAGGTGAGCCCAAATCTTGAAAGTCAGGTCCTAAATTCAACCTCTAAAGTTTTAAAATAACTTAATCTTCTTCTGACGATAAGAAACTTTCTACTTCAAGGGCAGCCATGCAACCCATCCCAGCGGCGGTTACAGCTTGTCTATATTTATCATCAGTAACATCACCGGCAGCAAAAACACCTACTGAGGATGTCTTTGTTGAGTCAGGCTCTGTAATTATATAACCAGACTCAGTAATATTAAGCTTATCATTAAAAATTTTTGATGATGGACTATGACCTATTGCTACAAATACACCATCTGCTTCAAGTTTTGTTTCGTTATTTGTTTTAACATTTTTTATAATAATACTCTCTACACTTGGCGGATTGTCTTGTCCTAAGATTTCTTTAATTTCGGAGTCCCATATTACTTTAACTTTAGGGTGATCAAAAAGTTTCTTTTGTAATATTTTTTCGGCTCTTAGTTCATTACGCCTATGGATAAGTGTTACCTCTGAGGCAAAATTTGTCAAAAATAAAGCTTCTTCAACAGCTGTATTACCACCTCCAACAACAGTAACCTTTTTATCTTTATAAAAGAAACCATCACACGTAGCACATGCAGATACCCCATAGCCCATATACTTAGCTTCGGACTCTAACCCAAGCCATTTTGCTTGAGCTCCTGTTGATATTATCAAAGAATCGCAAGAATATTTTTTTTCAGAATCAGAAGTCAGGACAAAGGGTCGTTTTGATAGATCAACGTCTATTATTGTATCCATAATAATTTGAGTTCCAACTTTTTCAGCCTGTTCTTTCATTTGATCCATCAACCAAGGGCCTTGAATAACATCAGAGTATCCAGGATAATTTTCTACATCTGTGGTTATAGTCATTTGACCACCTGGCTCCATTCCTGTTAATAGAATTGGCTCTAGCATAGCCCTTGAAGCATAAATTGCTGCTGTATAGCCTGCTGGGCCTGAGCCTAGGATTAAGACTTTAGAATGGATAGTTTCTGACATATTTATCTCTTTAATGTTAATTTTATTATAAAGGATTCTAAATTTTTATTAATATATTTTTATAGGTGATTAAGCGTTTTTATATGATTTGCTATTACTGAAGTAGCGTTAGTTTTTTTAAAGTTATATATTTCAATAGTTTCATTAAAATCTTTTATATATTTTTCGTTTTTAAGGTTTGTTAAAAAATTATTAATTCTTTTTGACTTGCATTTCAAATCAAAAATAAATGTAGGTAAACCTGCGGTTAATGTTTCACTCAGCATATTAACAGAATCAGGTGTCACTAATGCAACATCCGAAGTTGCCAGTATAGCATAGTAGGGATTTTCTCCAGTATTATCATAAATATAATGAGGTTTATCTTTTATTAAATCCTTTATATCCAATATTAAATTTTTTGGAGTTCTTCTTGATGTTGATATTAAAGGTGTCCAACCTAAATCAATTGCTTGATTAATTTTTTTTAAGATATTTAAGCAATCATTAGTTGAAAAGTTAAATGCCTTACTCTTTCCTCCAATTAATATTGAGATATAAGGCTTTGGAAGTTTTAAGAATTCGCTTTCCCATTTATCCTTTTCTAGCCCCAAAAGTTCCTTAGATACTCTTCCTGGTGATAAAAGGGTGGAAATTACATTATTACCTTTGATATTGTCATGTTTAGGAGCCCAAACAAGGCCAAAGTTATTTGAGTTTATTTTTGGGTTTTGTAGGTAAATAGTAAGGCATTTATTTTTAGAAAGTTTTTTTATATTTTTTATGTACGGGACCACCTTGCGACCAGCACCAATAATAATTTTTGGATAAGGTTTATTTAACCTTTCCCTTTTTTTTGGTTTACCAAAAGGCGCAATCATAGATAAAAACTTAGAAGGATTAACTCTTTTTATTTCATATTTAAGATTAAGCTCTTCGGCAAGTCCAATGCATTGGTTTTCGCATCCAATTAAACCTGATGATATAATCCAGCAATCTGAAATTTCCTTACTTACCATTTAAATTTATCCTTGTAATAATCTTGCGTGATTATATGACAGTGTATAACATAATTTATATGAAACGAGATAATTTAGATAATATTGATATAAAAATTCTTTCACTTCTTCAGAAGGATGGAAGAATAACAAATGTTGATCTTGCTGAGAAAGTTGATTTATCAGCGCCACCATGTTTAAGGCGAGTAAGATCTCTTGAAAAAAATGGTTTCATTAAAGGATATCATGCAGATCTTCAAGCTGAAAAATTAGGCTTTGAAGTAACTGTTTTTGCTATGGTCGGTCTTCATAATCAAGCAGAGTCAGATTTAAGACAATTTGAAGAAAGAATTTTATCATTACCATATGTTAGGGAGTGCCATATGCTTAACGGCGAGATTGATTTTATTTTAAAATGCGTCGCTCCTGATCTATCTACATTTCAAAGTTTTTTAACCAAGGAATTAACATCAGCTCCAAATGTAGCTAGTGTTAAAACATCCCTAACTATAAGACAATCAAAGCATTCCCCTGGTATTCCAATAAATCTAGAGGATTAGTAATCGATAATTTTACCTGGGTTTAAGATATTTTTATCGTCTATAGATTTTTTAATACTTTTCATAATATTTAGTTCATCTTTTTTATATTTTTTTAATTCGGCTTTTCTCGTTACACCAACTCCATGCTCTGCACTAAAAGAGCCATCAAGGTTCATTGTTAACTCAACTATCTTTTTCCTAAGATTTTTCTCATTCTTCAAAAAATCTTCTTTTTTAACTTTAGTAGGTTGTGAAATATTAAAGTGAATATTTCCATCTCCTATATGTCCAAAAATAACACATCGTGCGTTAGGTATAATCTTTTTAGTAATACTGGATCCTTTTTTTATAAATTCATCAATAAATTTTATAGGAACAGAAATATCATTTTTTATACTTCCACCTTCCGCTTTTTGTGACTCAGAGATACTTTCTCTTAATTTCCACATTTCTTTTGATTGACTTAAGGAGCTAGAAATTACTCCATCTTCAACTAATCCTAATTTTATTAATTTATTTAATATATTTTGAATTTTTTCTATCTCGTCATTATTTGCTTCAAGTGATGAGAATTCTGCAAGAACAGCCCATTTAAAATCAGAAAAGGGCGAGAGTGTATTTGGGATATTCTTAGTAACAAACTGAATTGAGAGCTGATTCATTAATTCAAAAGCTGTTAATGGTGTTGAAATATTTTCCTGAATGAATCTTAAGGTTTCAATAGATTTTTTAGGTGAGTCAATTTTTAAAATTATTGTATATTTTTCTTTTGGAAGGGGAAATGTCTTTAATGTTGCTGCAGTTATTACACCAAGAGTTCCTTCCGATCCTATAAAAATATCTTTTAAAGAATATCCCGTGTTATCTTTAATAAGGGTTTTAAGATTATCAATTATTTTTCCACTAGGAGTAACCACCTCTAGACCAAGGACTAAATCTCTTGTGTTACCATAATACAATACCCCAACACCACCAGCATTTGTTGCTATGTTTCCACCAATTGTGCATGTCCCTTCTGATGCTAATGATAAAGGAAAAAAGGTGCTGTTCTGTATACAATAATTTTGTAATTCCATTAATGTTAATCCAGACTCTACTGTAATAGACCTATCTAAATTATTGATATATCTAACTTTATTTAATCTAGTAAGACTTAAAACTATATGATTTGAGTCAAATGATATTTGCCCACCTACGAGGCCTGTATTACCACCCTGAGTAATTACTGGTGTATTTGTTTCGTAGGCAACTTTAAGTATTTTGGAGACTTCTTTAGAGGTCCTTGGTTTTAAAATTATTCCAGCTCTTCCTTTGTAAACACCTCTCCACTCAGTAAGGTATTTGGCCATATCAATTTTGTTAATTATAGCATTAGCTGAACCAACTATTTTTATTAATTTAGATAAAATTTCTTTATTCATAAAAATACATTAGCAATTGCTTTCTTTTTATAAAAGAAAAAGGATTAAGAAATATAAATTAATGTATTATATTGAAAAATGCTTAAAAAAATTCAAAATATATTTTTTATTGTAAATAATATTGAAAAATCCAGTAAGGAATTTTCTTTGTTTTTTTCTAGAAGCCCAACCTTTAAAGGCTTTTCTAATGAGCTAGGAATAAAAATTCATAATTTTAATGTTGGTAATCTCGGTGTGGGTTTAATAGATACATACAAGGAAGGCCTTTGGTCTAAGAAAATTTTAGATTTTAAAAAGGATAAGCATGAGGGTTTTTTTGGATTTAACTTTATGTCTGAAGACCCCAAAATAACGTATAGCGATTTAAAAGAAAAAAATATCTGTTTAGGTGACTTTCATAAAATTACTTTCGAAGATAATAATTCTAATACCTTTCATTCTTATTTATTTTCTATTGATCAGGATTTAATTTCTAATTTAAACGTTTCAATAAGTGGGAGTAACAGATTTTTTACAGAAAATAAAAACAACTCTTCTGATAAAATGGTTAAGTCTATAAACCAAGTGGTGATTAATACAACTAATCTGGATGAGATGATTAATTTATTTGAAAAAAACTTACAAATACGATTGGCGCTAGATAAGACTTTTAAAGAGTGGTCTGGTCGTATGTTATTTTTCAGGATTAATGGGATTACTATTGAGGTTGTAGAGGGTGATAAAGTAAATGATTTAGCAGAGTATTATGGAATTGGATGGCATACGGATGATTTTAACTCTTGTTATAGGAGTCTTATTAGTAAAGGTTTTGAATTATCTGAGGTTAGAAAAGGAAGAAAGCCTGGTACTCTTGTATCCACATTAAAAAATTCTATGCTAGGCATTCCTACAATTTTAATAGGACTAGAGGGAGAAGTTTTTTGATAAAGAAGCTATTATTTATTTTTGTATTTTTACTTTCTTCTTGTTCGGAAGAAGGGGAAGATATAGCAAGAGAGGATAATCTCATTGAGATTAAATTTGCTACTGACTGGAAAGCACAAGCTGAACAAGGAGGTTTTTATCAAGCCTTAGCATCAGGTCTATATGAAAAAAATGGTTTAAAGGTAAAAATTATTCAAGGAAGTGCAAATGTTAATGTGCCTAGACTAATTGCCTCGAATTCAGTTGAGTTTGGGATAGGATCAAATAGTTTTATCCCCCTAAATATGGCTGTAAATGATATTCCTGGAAAAGCTGTAATGGCTATTTTTCAAAAAGATCCTCAGATTATAATGACGCATCCTGATAGTGAGGTAAGCAGTCTTGAGGACATGAAAGGTTTACCTATTATGATTTCTGACGCAAGTATTGGGGCTTTTTGGCTTTGGCTAAAATCTAAATACGGCTTTACTGATAACCAAGTTAGAAAAAAAACTTTTAGTTTAGCTCCTTTTTTAAGTAATAAATCATCAATCCAACAAGGGTATTTGACCTCAGAGCCATTCTTAGTTGAAAGAGAGGCAGGTTTTACTCCAAATATATTTCTTTTGGCTGACTTCGGTTATCCAAGCTATGGCGCAATGGTTTTAGCATCATCCAAAGTAATAAAGAATAATCCAGAAATAGTTAAAGCTTTTGTCGATGCAAGTATTGAAGGTTGGAGACAGTATATTTATGAGGATCCTTCTTTAGGAAATGAATTAATCATGCTTGAAAATAGTGAGATGAAAGAAGACATTTTATTACAGGCTATAAAAAAAATTAGAAATTATGAGTTAGTTTCTAGTGAGAATTCAAAAGGTCTAGATATTGGATCAATGACAGATGCTAAGTGGGAAAGTTTTTTTAAAACTATGTCAAGTAATGGTGTCTATGATGAAAGTTTAAGCTGGAGACAGGCTTTTACCTTAGATTTCATTAATCAGGAAAATTAATGTTAATTTTAAAAGATATTATCAAGAATTACGAAGTGCCTGTATTAGGGCCCATTGACGTAGAAATTAAAAGTAAGAGCTTTGTATCTATAATAGGAGCATCTGGTTCAGGAAAATCAACTTTCTTGAGACTAGCATCTGGATTAATAAGCCAATCATCTGGGTCGATAAGTTACAAAAATAATATTAAACCCAAAATGGGATTTGTTTTTCAAGATTCTACCTTACTTCCATGGAGAAATGTAATTGATAATGTTCTTTTGCCATCAGAATTAACAAAACAAAATAACTCTGAATCAATAGAAAAATCAATTAATTGGCTGGAAAGGGTAGGTCTAAAAGGAAAAGAGAACTCTTTTCCAAATGAATTATCTGGTGGTCAAAAGATGAGAGTATCTATTGCTAGGGCAATGGTTCAGGGTGGGGATCTCCTGCTTTTAGATGAACCTTTTTCTGCCCTTGATGAGGTTACTAGGCGCAAACTCGAGGATGATCTCTTGGAAATATGGGAGACGAATAATATTACTGTATTATTTGTTACACATTCTGTTACACAAGCCGTTTATTTATCACAAAGAGTTATTGTTTTGTCGTCGGGGCCTGGAATTATTTTAGAAGATTTAGCTATTGAAAAAAATTTAAAAGATGACTTTGAGGAGACTTCAGAGTTCATATCACAAGTAAGGCATCTAACAAATATTTTAAAAAAAGAGGGGCGTGAGCTATGAGCCGATATTTATCATATATTGCTCCGCTTTTGACTTTTGCGATATTATTAATTCTATGGGAATTTTTAGTTATACTAAACAAAATACCGCTTTATATTTTACCTGCCCCTAGTGATATTATTTCATCACTTATGTTGAATTATT
This sequence comes from Alphaproteobacteria bacterium, assembly GCA_018658685.1. GTDB lineage: Bacteria > Pseudomonadota > Alphaproteobacteria > MED-G09 > MED-G09 > MED-G09. The sequence goes on along the minus strand of JABHUT010000149.1, from coordinate 4,717 downwards.
TAGATCTTTTTTCTTCAGCTTTTATTACTTTAAGGATCACCCTGCTAGCATTTTTTATTGCGTCATCCTTAGCAATATTTCTAGCAATATTATTTTCACAATCAAGGATTGTTGAATTATCGATTTATCCTATTGCTGTAATTTTTCAAGTCACACCAGTAGTAGCAATTGCTCCGCTCATACTTATATGGGTAGGCTTCGATAATGCTGAGTATGCAATTTTAATATTGGCAACTATAGTAGCTTTTTTCCCAGTTTTAGCTAATGCAAACCTCGGAATAAAATCTGTTAACAAAAATCTTCATGAACTTTTTAGCTTGTATGGAGCTGGACGATATCAAAGATTAACTAAGCTTCAGATTCCATTTGCTTTACCTTTTATCTTAACGGGTATGAAGACCTCTATAGGTCTTTCGTTAATAGGAACTGTTGTTGCTGAATTTGTTGCAGGTTCAGGAACTTCAACTGGCTTAGCTTGGCGTATAATTGAGGCTGGGAATAGGCTTGATATAGCAAAGTTATTTGCTGCATTAATTTTATTGGTTATTTTGGGTATATTTTTGTTTCTCTTAATATCTTATATTGAAAAACTTATACTAAGAAAATGGCATGATAGCTCAATAATTTAGCAGGAGATTAAAACAATGAACAATATATTTGGTAAATCTGAGAGTGTTAGTGAGGCTTTAGACACAAGACTGACTTGCAGGGCTTTTCTGAATAAGGAAATTAATAAAGATATTATTTTTGATATATTAGATAAGGCAAGAAGAGCGCCTTCGGGCGGTAATCTTCAACCTTGGAAAGTTTGGGCTATTTCTGGAGATCCATTAAAGAAATTTAAAAATGAAATTAGAGAAAAGGCTTTAGAAAATCCAAGGGGTGAAGGAACTGAGTATAAAATTTACCCTCCAGACCTTAAGAATCCTTACGAGCAAAGAAGGCGAGATGTTGGAGAAGGTATGTATCATGCCCTAGATATTCCTAGAGATGATAAAGCTGGGAGAATAAAACAATTTATGAGGAACTTTGAGTTTTTCGGTGCTCCATCTGCTTTATTTTTCGCAATTGATAGAGATATGCAGGAGGGTCAGTGGTCTGATTTAGGAATGTTCATTCAGTCAATAATGCTTCTTGCAAGAGAAAATGGTTTGCATACTGCTCCTCAGGAAGCCTGGGCTATATGGCACAAAACCATTAGTAATTTTTTAGAAATACCTGATGATCTTATGCTTTTTTGTGGAATGGGAATAGGATACGCTGATCCAAAAAATCCAATTAACTCTTTTAGAAGTGAAAGAGAGGAAGTTGATGGATTTACTACTTTTGTTGGATTTAAATAATTCTTTTTTCTTTGAATTCTTTTATATTCTCCTCAGTAAATCCTAAGTTTTGAAGTATCTCATCTGTGTGCTCACCTAGTAACGGAGGCCTTTTCTTAATTAAATTATCAGAATTTGATAGTTTAACAGGGAGACCCATAACGGGTGATTTACCGGGCAAACCAGGATACTCAATATCTTGGAAAAAATTCATAGCATGTACATGAGGATCATCCAATGCTGCCTGCAAATCATTAACCGGTCCAGCAGGTACACTTGCTTCTGCAAGTAAGTCTAGTGCTTCTTCACTAGTATATTGAGAAGCCCATTCACTCGTTTTGTTACTTAATAACTTTCCATTTATTCCTCTATTAATATCTGAATTAAACCTCTCATCATTTAAGAATTCTTCTGCTTCAAGTAAAATTGCCCATCTTTTGAATAACGTATCTCCTAAAACTTGAACAACTATCCAACCATCTTTTGTTTGAACCATATCAACTGGTCCAGCGTAAGGACTTCGATTTCCAATAGCCTTTCTATTTTTTTTTGTAATAGATTGTTCAATTAGATGAGTATTCATAAATGCTAATGAAGTTGCAAAGAGAGCTCCTTCAACAATTTGGCCTTTACCAGTCTTACCTCTTTCTATTATTGCAGCAAGAGTCCCCATGGCAGTAAGAGATGCGGTTCCATAGTCTATATAGGGTGAATAAGCCTTTATTGGCTCATCATCATTTCCTGTAAGATAGGCAGCACCTGACATTGCTTGGCCAACACCATCAAAACCTACTCTTTCAGAATATGGTCCGCCAGCTCCAAAAGCTGAAACGGTTGTTAATATTATACCAGGATTATATTTTGAGATTGTCTCATAATCTATTCCCATTCTTTTAAGTGTTTGCGGTGGAAGATTTGCGACCACAACATCTGCAGATTCTATTAATTTTTTAACTATTTCATCAGAGCCTTCTTTCGTAGGATTTAATGTCATACCTTTTTTATTTCTATTCATTTGCATAAACATTGCACCTTCTCCACCATCATCTTTAAGTGGGTGAACAAATCTATCCTCTGAGCCGCTTAATCTTTCTATCCTTATTACTTCTGCTCCAAGGTCGCCAAGCAAGGCTGCACAATACGGACCAGCAATATACCTTCCAAAATCTAAAACTCTTATGTCTTCTAAAATGTTCAATTTATCCTCTCCTTAACATTACCAATAATTAATTATACAGAAATGTACTGGTAAAAATATTACTGCATTATGTGTTTGTTAGTAGTAAATATTTGACTGTATCTGTTGTATAACAGCTCCCCAAAAAAAATAATAGGTACAGTCAAATTAATCACTAACTTTTCTTTTGTATATATATTATCTTATGGTTGGAGACAAAAATGCATATTTTGCTTATTGAGGATGATATAAATGCAGCCCACTATGTTATTAAGGGGTTAAAGGAAAGTGGTCATGTTGTAGATCATGCTTCTGATGGTGAAATTGGTTTAGATATGGCCCTTTCATCAAGTTTTGATGTAATGGTTATTGATCGAATGCTACCTAAAATTGATGGATTATCTCTTATTATACAGCTAAGGCAAGAAATCATCAGAACTCCTATTTTAATTTTATCTGCTTTAGGTGAGGTTGACGAAAAAGTAAAAGGACTTAAAGCTGGAGGAGATGATTATTTAGCAAAACCATTTTCTTTTTCTGAGCTTTTAGCCAGAATTGAAGTTCTTCATAGAAGAACAAACCCTGATACAGAAGAAACTTTTTTAAAAGTTGGTAATTTATCAATGAATCTTCTTTCTAGAGAGGTCCATCGTTCTAATATAAAAATCGATCTACAGCCAAGGGAATTTAGACTTTTAGAGTTTCTAATGAGAAGATCTAATCAAGTAGTCACTAGGACAATGTTGCTTGAAGGTGTTTGGGAATATCATTTTGATCCTCAGACAAATGTTATAGATGTTCATATTTCAAGGTTACGTTCAAAAATTGATAAGCCTTTTAATGAAAATCAAATGCTTTTTACTGAAAGAGGGGCAGGGTATGCCCTAAGAAGTGATGATTAATTTATTTCGATTAACTAGCTTTCGTTTAATTTTTATTTATACAATTCTTCTAGTTGTTTCAGTTTTTTTGATTGCTTTCTATCTTCATTTATCAACAGCTAGAGACTTAAAAAACCGAGTTGACGAGGATATAATTAAAGAAAGCAAGATGCTTATTCGTGTTTATCAAAGAGGGGGTGTAAATCGTCTCGCCCGTTCTATTGCTCAGTTATCACAAATACCAAATGCAAATCTTTATGCCTTAAGAAATAATAATAATGATATTGTTGCCGGTAATTTTAAGGATAAAGAATCATTATGGAATTTAAAAAGATTAGATGACGGCTGGGTTTCATTTTCTTCTAACAGGAATCAAGAATCCATAAATGAAAGTTTACTTATGAGAGAACAATTTTTTCGAGGAAAAGAGTTTATTCTTCAAGGTAGTTTTAATCTTATAATTGGAAGAGATGTTAGCAATGAAGTTTATCTTTGGAAAAGGTTTTTAACAAATATTTTTAGCGCAACATTTTTTGTTCTTATTCTGGGCTTATTTGGAGGATTTGTTTTAAGTCGAAATATTCTCAGCAGAATATCTGCAATTAACAGAACGAGTATTGAGATAATGGATGGTGACTTATCTCAAAGACTTCCAGTTGGATCAATAAATGATGAGCTAAATCAACTTTCAATTAATTTAAATATGATGTTAGACAGGCTAAATAAATTAATGATAGGAATGAAAGATGTAAGTGATAATATTGCCCATGATCTAAGAACACCATTAAATAAAATAAGGACAAATTTAGAAGTAACTTTAATGTCTAATCCGACTTCTGAGAATTATAAAAATACTATTCAAGAGGTTATTCAGGATATTGATGTCGTTATTAATACCTTTAATTCTTTATTAGCGATATCAAGGGTTGAGTCAGGATCTCTATCACTTGATAAAGAAAAAATAGATATTAATAATCTTATAGAGAATGTAATCGATTTATGGGAACCTCTTGCAGAAGAGAGGGAGATTGTTTTAACAAATCAGACTGATCGAAATATAGAATTGGATGGTAATATGAATCTATTGTCTCAAGCTATTTCCAATCTTATTGATAATGCAATTAAATACGGTCCTAATGGTAATAGAATTAATGTGGGAGCTAAACTTGAAAAAGATCATGTTGTTTTATGGGTTTCCGATAATGGTCCTGGTATTCTAGAATCTGATAAAGAAAGAGTTTTAGAGAGGTTTACTAGGCTGGATACAAGTAGAAATACTCAAGGAACGGGATTAGGCTTAAGCTTAGTAAGCTCTAGTATAAAATTCCATAATGGTA
>JABHUT010000148.1 GCA_018658685.1 Alphaproteobacteria bacterium | reverse complement strand
TTGTCATATTTGCGAAATATCAATTGATAAGGAAACTGGTAGAATTGAGATAGATAATTACTCAGCTACTGATGATTTTGGTAGAATAATAAATCCACTTTTAGTTGCCGGTCAGGTTCATGGAGGAATAGTTCAAGGTCTAGGGCAGGCAATGGGAGAGCAAGCTATTTTTGAAGAAGAATCTGGGCAATTAATTAATGGTTCATACATGGATTATCATATGCCGAGAGCAGATGAATTTCCTCATCTTGATTTAGATTTTAATGAAGAAGCCGAATGCACAACTAATATGCTTGGTGCGAAAGGTTGTGGTGAGGCTGGGACAGTTGCTTCAACAACAGCCTATGTAAATGCTGTCTATGATGCATTATCTGATTATGACTTTAAAGAACTTGATATGCCATTAACCCCTATGAAAGTATGGAGAATAATCAATAATCATTAATATAAATAGACGAAGATTATTTTTTATGTAATGTAAGTAATTGAATTAATTAGAAGAGTTAATATGGATAAAAAAATAGAAATCCCTGATGCGTATTCTGTTCCTCTAGATCAGATTCACCCTGCTGAGCCAGCTCTTTTTAAAAATAACGTAATGTGGTCTTATTTTGAGCGCTTGAGAAAAGAAGATCCTGTTCATTATTGTAAAAGACCTTTCGATATAGGTATGGGAGAATTTCTTGATGAAGAAATTGGTCCTTATTGGTCAATTACAAAATATAACGATATTATGGATGTTGACACAAATCATAAAGTTTTCTCTTCCGAGCCTGCCATAACACTTTTTGATCCACGTGAGGAATTTACCACACCAATGTTTATTGCTATGGATCCTCCAAAACATGATGTTCAACGAAAAGCAGTAAATCCAGTTGTGGCCCCAAGTAATTTAAAAAATATGGAAGGTTTAATTCGTGAAAGAACGCAAAATGTTCTTGATAGCTTACCTAAAAATGAGACTTTTGATTGGGTAAAAAGTGTTTCTATTGAGCTAACAACACAAATGCTTGCCACTTTATTCGATTTTCCATTTGAAGATAGATATAAATTAACTAGGTGGTCAGATGTCGCTACAGCTAGACCAGGAGATGGTATTATCGAAGATGATGAGCAGAGGTATAGTGAATTATTTGAATGTTTAGAGTATTTTACGAAGTTATGGAATGAAAGAGTTAACTCTGATCCTAAAACCGATCTAATTTCTATGTTAGCCCATAACCCCTTAACAAGAAATATGGAGCCAATGGAATATCTTGGTAATTTAATTCTCTTAATTGTAGGTGGAAATGACACCACAAGAAATTCAATGACAGGGGGTATAGTAGCATTAAACGAACATCCTGATCAGTATGATAAACTAAGAGATAACCATGATTTAATTTATTCTATGGTTCCGGAAATTATTCGCTGGCAGACACCTCTTGCATATATGAGAAGAACTGCACTAGAGGATGTAGAAATAAGAGGCAAGAAAATCAAAAAAGGCGATAAGGTGGTAATGTGGTACGTTTCAGGTAATCGTGATGAAGAGGTTATAGATAATCCTAATTCATTTATTATCGATAGAGAGCGCCCAAGAAATCACTTATCTTTTGGTTTTGGAATTCACCGCTGTGTTGGTAATCGTTTAGCAGATATGCAACTTGAAATCTTATGGGAAGAAACAATGAAGAGGTTTAAAAATATAAAAGTTATGGGTGAACCAGAACGAGTTAACTCTTCTTTTGTAAAAGGCTATTTGTCACTCCCTGTTAAAATAGAAGAATAAATTATATTTATTTATTTTAATTAGAAACTAAGTTAAACCTTACCAATGAACACTCAGCTCGAAGAAAGTCGTATTCTTAGAAATGTATATGGTAAATTTGCTACTGGAGTTTCCGTAGTTTCCTTTTTGGATAAGGATAAAAGACCTTTCGGTGTAACAGTTAATTCCTTTACATCTGTTTCCTTGGATCCTCCCATAGCATTATGGTGTGTTGATAAAAACTCCGAGCTATGCGAAAGTTTAATTAATAAAGAAAATTATGTTTTTAATTTTTTAGCAGATGATCAAACTAATCTTGCAGTTAGGTTAGCAGAAAAAAATAAGCATAACCTAAATGATACTAATTGCGATATTCAAGAATACGGTCCTATTATAAAAAACTCTCTGGGATGGGTAGCATGCTCTAAACGAGAAGTTATTGAGTCCGGCGATCATTTTATAATATTTGGTAATGTTAATGCTTTCAGTTCTTATAATAACGAAAAGAAACCTCTTATATTTTGGTCAGGTAATTTTCAAAATCTAGAATAGATAGTAATGCTAATTTACATGTTTTAATTATTTTGTAATTTTAACTATCTGAAGGAAACCTCTGGAAAACCATTGTTTACAGATTCCCTCAGTCTATCGTAATAAACACCAGCGCCGCCAAAGTAAATTAAGACTCTTGAGTTCTTATTCTCAATATTAGCACCCATCATCCATGAATGAACTTGATCTCCAACATCCATCAATGTTTGTTTATGAATTTCTGATACGTGAGCAGACCATTCTTCCTCTGCATCAATTAAGGGCTCACATAAACTGTAGCCTTCATCTTCCATTTTCTTTATGCAATCAGAAATCCATAATGCATTTTGCTCTATAGATGTTGGAAGGTTGGCAAATGGAGCTTGCGGGCCTGTTATTGTAAATAAATTGGGGAAGTCTGAAATACAAACTCCCATAATAGATTTTGACTCAACCTCCCATTTATCTTTTATTGTAGTTCCGCTTTTACCACGTATATCAAAAGCTTCTAGTGCACCCGTGTATGCTTGAAAACCTGTTGCCAGAATTATAATATCAAAATCAAAAGTATTTTGAGTAGTTTGAACTCCATTTTCGGTAATCTCAGAAATAGGTTCGTTATCTTTTATATCAACTAGATGAACATTATCTCGATTAAAGGCCTCATAAAATCCATGATCCAAGGGAGGTCTTTTGGCAAACAAAGGATATCCTTTTGGAGTCAATAGATCTGCAATTCGAGGGTCATTAACCCTTTCTTTCATTTTTTTAATGACAAAGTCTGCGGCCATCTTATTTGCTTCAGGGTCTGCCAATAAATCATCAAAGGTCTCAAAAACCCATCGAAAACTTCCTTGCCATTTTTCTTCAAAAATTCTTTCACGCTCTTCAGGTGAGGTATCAACTGCGTTACGACCAACTGGACTATCAAATGCCATTCCAAAGACATGATTACGGCACTTTTCAATTATTTCATCATAATTATCTTTAATTTCTTTCTCCCAATCAGGTGTCATTGGCTTTTGCATTGCAGGCAAAACAAAGTTTGGTGTTCTTTGAAAAACTGTTACACTCTTGGCACTCTCTGCCATAATAGGAAGCATTTGAACAGTGGAGGCACCACATCCAATAATACCTACTCGTTTTCCTTCGTAATCTAAGTCCTCTTGAGGCCATCTGGATGAATGGAAGCATGGCCCTGTAAATTTTTCTCGACCTTTAATGTTGGGAATTACAGGTTGAGAAATCATACCCATAGCGCTTATGAAATACTTACATGTATATTCTTCTGAGTCGCTAGTCTTTACCAACCAGACACCTTTATCATTCTGGAATTCTGCACTAATAATCTCAGTATTAAGTTCTATGTTTGGCCACATATCACACTTGTCAGCAACAAAATGGAGATATCGTTGTGTTTCCTCTCTGCCAGGATATCTTTGAGACCATGTCCATTCCTGCATAATTTCTTTAGAAAATGATAGACAATAATAATATCCCTCACTATCAGTTGCAGCTCCGGGATACCTATTCCATGCCCACGTACCGCCTATATCATTGGCTCTATCAAAAACCTTTACGGAAATACCAATTTTTTTTAAATGATGGATTAGTGCTAAACCTGCAAACCCAGCACCAACAACAATAGCGTCACAATCTACCTTTAAGGACAAATCAAAACTCCTTTAAAAATTTTAAGCTTAACATGCTTTATTTATGCAAAACTAATTGTAAAAAGCTAGTAGTATTTTGACATGCTATGGTCTTTTATTATTGCAATATAGAAACTAGACTAAAGTAACTTTTAAAATAGAGCTTAAGTTTTAAAATTTATTTTTTCAAAGTTATGTTAATAATATTAATACTTTCTATAAAAAGTGGGGTGGGGGGTTAATGACAAAAAGTGATAGTAGAAATGGAAGAGATTCTCTTATTCCTATTGCTCGTGATGTAATTAAGCACGCAAAAGCAGGGACCTTAAGACAGGCAAAAGATGTAATGCGTTTACCTGCTGATAATTATACGAATTCTGATCGTTTTGAAGCAGAATTAAATCAAGTAATCAAACGAGTGCCAATTATTTTAGGCCCTTCGTGTGAAATTCCTAATCCAGGTGATTTTAAAACATTATCTATAGCAGGTATGTCCTTAATCGTAACTAGAGATGATGATGGTAAAGCAAATGCTTTAATTAATGCATGTTCTCATCGTGGAGCATGTCTTATACAAAATGAAAATGGTAATAGAAGAAAATTTACTTGCCCTTACCATGGTTGGAGTTTTTCGAACAAAGGGGCTTTAATAGCTATTAGCGCTCAAGAAGATTTTGGTGAAATAAATAAAAATCATTATGGACTTAAGACCCTCCCTGTTTATGAGTCTGCTGGGTTAATATGGGCGATTGTAAATCCTGAATCAACAGTTGATACCAAGTCTTTCTTGGCAGGATACGATAGTATGCTTGAAATATTTGCTTTTTCTAATTGGGTATATGTTTCAAAAAGAACCTTTTCTGGACCAAATTGGAAGATTGCCTATGATGGTTATCTTGAGTACTACCATGTACCTGTTTTACACCGTGAAACTTTTGGAGTAGATGCTACTAACCGAGGTCTCTACTATACATGGGGTCCGCATCAGCACATTAAGTCGCCTGCTACAGAAAAGGGTCATGTAGCCACAGAGACGCTCGGATATATGTCTGAATTGATGGATAAACCAGAGACGGAATGGGATACTGAAACCTTAACTTATGGAGTATGGACTGTATTTCCAACGACTTCAATTGCTTCATTTGATGCAGGTGGTAGAGGTGTTTTGATTTCACAAATTCTCCCTGGAGAAACTGTTGATGAAAGCATTACTAATCAATATTATATTATGGAAAAGCCGCCTAGCAATCCTGAGGCAGCAGAGGAACAGTTTGATTTTTTTCAGCAAGTAGTTATGCAAGAAGATTACGCAATGGGAAGCTCAGCTCAGCCTGGTCTCAAGAAAGGTGGTATTGATCATGTTTTGTTTGGGCGCAATGAGCAAGGAAACCAACACTTCCACAAATGGGTCGATAAGGTTATGAGTGCTAAATCTGACGATGATCTGAACGATCTATTCAAGCAAGAAGATGCATAGATAATAAGTTTTAAAGAAATAATATTTAAGATTAATTAAAGCATTCGACTTTTTTTATTTTTTATTTATCCTTGCTTAACATTTTATAGGAATTTTAAAATATGGAGGTTTCATCAGCTAAGCTTCAGAGAATTGTTAAGGTTCCAAAAAATTATATTTGGAAAAGATTTGAATCATTTAAAGAAGTTGGAAGTATTCTTCCTCCACCAATCATTGATCAAGTAGTTGGTGAGAGCAATAATGTTGGTTCTTTAAGGGTTTTGACTCTTAGTGAAAAACAAAAATTTCCTGGGCAAGTTATCGAACGTTTGGAGGCTAAGTTGGATGACTCTTTTTTGGTTTATTCAATAGTTGATGATTCTTGTTTACCTGTAAGAAATTATATTGCCGTATTATCTTTGCTAACTTTATCTGAAGAAGAAACAGACGTTACTTTATCAAGTCATTGGATACCCATTGGCTCTTCATCTGATGAAATGAAATCGATGTTTGAAGGGCTTTATGAATTAATGTTTTCCAATATTGAAAAGCAATACAATCAGTAAAAGAAAATGAACATTGATGAAAAAGATTATTATAAAATTATAGATCATTTGTATCTTAATCAGTTGGATATTGATAAAAGTTTTTTTCCAAAAGTAATTGGAAATGGTCAATCTAATCCAACTTTTTTAATCCAAGATAAGAATGCACAATTTAAAGTTTTAAGAATGCAGCCTTCTGGTGATTTAGTTAGAGGGGCTCATCGTGTTGATAGAGAGTTTCTTGTTTTAAGAGCCCTGAGCGAGAGAGGTTTTATTGTTCCTGAGCCAATTTTTCTTTGTGACGATAGCTCAATTATTGGAAGACAATTTTATGTAATGGAATTTGTAGATGGTGATATTTTTGATGATCCATTTGTTAAAGAAAAATCAGAATCTGATAAAAATAATATATATAAATCATTGGCTGAGTCTTTAGGAAGACTCCATAGTTTTAATATTGATGATTTGAATCTACCTTTTAAAAAAAATCATGGTTTTATGAAAAGAAATTTATCTCTTTGGTATGATCAAATTTTTAATGAAACAAATAAACCCGATAAAGATATTGAAAGGGTTTTCCGATCAATCATATTGGACCTACCAGACCATGGAGACTTATCACTTCTGCATGGAGATTATAAATTAGACAATGTAGTGATTGATAAAAATAATAATTGTTTGGCAATATTAGACTGGGAGCTTTCTTCCTTTGGCGAGCCTATGGTTGATATAAGTTTTCAAATGATAAATTGGTTAATACCAAGCGGAGTATTATATGGAATAGGTGGAGATTGGGAAAAGCAAGGAGTCCCCTCTGCTTCAAAATTTTTATCTTGGTATGAAAGCTCATATAACAAAGATATTGATATGCCATCATTAAGAAATGCCTGTATTTTTTCATTAATTAAGTTATTTTGTATACTTAAGGGTATTGAAAATCGTATTAATCAAGGCAATGCTTTTTCTGATGATGCTGAGCTAAAAGCAAAAGCAGCTCCAGCTATTAAAGATGTTTTAATGAATGCATTTGAGGTAAATCCAAAAGATATAATAATTTCTTAAATATTTATAACTTTAATGCATTTGGGTTTTATGATTTTATAAATGAATTAAAAGAGGGAAGATGATGACAAAATATAGATTTTCTGAAGGAGCGGCTCTTGTTTTTGGAGGTTCTGGTGGGTTAGGCACTGGAATTGTAAATTTACTTGCCGAAAGTGGAAGCGATGTTGCCTTTACTTATTATAAAAATAAAGAAAGTGCAGAGAGTAATTTAAAAAATATTGAAGGTATGGGAAGAAGCGGATTAATTGGTAGTGTTGATTTATTGGATATGACAAATGTTCAAAATTTTGTAGATGAAACAAAAGAAAAATTTGGGCGTATTCATTCTGTTATTTTTGCCACAGGACCTTTTCTTCATATCATGCCTGTTTTAGAGGCTGATCCAAAAGATTTTTATTATACTTTAGATGCAGATATTAAAGGTTTTTATCATGTCTTAAGAGCTGTTGTTCCTGCGTTAAAGGAAGGTGGGGGTGGCTCTATAACCGCTCTTACAACTGCTGCAATTCATAAGTATATCAGTACCGACGGCTTATCTTCTATCCCAAAAGCTGGCGTTCAGCATTTGTGTACGGCTATTGCAAGAGAAGAAGGTCATAATGGAATAAGAGCTAATTGTGTTGCTGTTGGCTTAATTGCTGTAGGTTTATCTCAAGAAATTGATTCCCCTCCTGGTGGAATCTTAGATCAATGGATGAACCAGGTGCCCTTAGGTAGAGCAGGTGACCCTCAAGAGTTATTCGATGCAGTTGTTTTTCTTGCATCTGAAAATGCGGGTTATATAAGTGGCCAATCACTTCCTGTTGACGGCGGTTACTCAGGGTAGGTTTTATTAATGAATTTTGAATCAAAAAATATAGTTGTTATTGGTGGAAGTAGCGGAATCGGGAGAGGAATTGCTTCATCTTTTATTGAAAAGGGAGCTGATGTTTGTATTACAGGTACCCGAGATAGTATTGCCGATTATGATGAAGAAGTTACCGAGAATATAAAAAAGTGTGTTTATAGAAAACTAGACCTTTCGGAGACTGATAATTTAAAAAAACTATCGCTTCCATTCGATAATATTCATACATTAGTTTGCTCACAAGGAATTGTTGCTTATGATCGTAAGGAATTTGAAATAGATACTTTCAAAAAAATTATAGATTTGAATTTAAATTCTGTAATGGCTTCATGTAGCTTTTTTCATGAAAATTTAGTTAAAAATAAAGGTTCAATTGTTATTATTGGCTCTGGCGCTAGTTATCATGCGGTTAAAGGAAATCCTGCTTATTCAGCCTCTAAAGGAGGCTTACTAACCCTCATCAAAACACTGGCTGAGGCATGGGCTATTAATGGTATTAGGGTAAATGGAATTGCCCCGGGATATGTTGCAACTAAATTAACCGAAGTAACTTTTGGAAATGAAAAAAGGTATGAGAATTCATTAAAAAATATTCCATTAAAACGTTGGGGATCTCCAAAGGATATGGGCGAAGTATGCTGCTTTTTATGCAGTGAGGGTGCCTCCTATGTTACTGGTCAGATGATAACTGTTGACGGAGGTATGAGCCTCTCATAATAAAAATATAAGGAAAAAATATGAGCTCAGAAGAAAGTAAAATTGTATTTAAGCATCAAGAAAATTTAGTAAAAACATTTTTTTCTATTACCGATGAATCGATTGGAATGAAGCATTTCCGATACACTAATGATGATTATTTTTCAGCAGATGAAAGCATTAAGTCATGCGGAGAAACTTCTCCAATTGTAGCAGATGGTATTTATGCTCAATGGGTAACAACAGAAAATTCCGACCCAAATAAAAGGATTTTATATTTGCATGGTGGTGGTTATGCTATTGGAACAATAAGAGGGTATTTATCTTTATCGAGTCATATTGCTAAAGCAACTGGCTGTTCGGTGCTAGTTATTGATTATAGCTTGGCTCCAGAGAATAAATTTCCTGCTGCGATAAATGATGCAAAGAAAGCTTTTAAATGGATGTTAGAAAACGGACCTAGTGGAAACACCTCATGTGAAAAGTCATTTATTTCTGGAGACTCTGCTGGAGGAGGTCTAGCAATAGGTGTGACTTTAGCTTTAAAAGATGATAATTCGGATTTACCTAATGCTGTAATACCATTAAGCCCCTGGGCTGAACTTGATCCTGTATCAGAGTCTTATAAAACCAATGTAGAATTAGATCCTTATATTTCAAAAGATGCAATTGCTGCATTTAAAGATCTTTATATTAATGATGAATTAGATATTAAAAATCCTTACGCATCACCTGTCTATGGAAACTTTGATGGCTTTCCTCCAATGTTAATTCATGTAGGTGGAAGAGAGGTCTTGATAGATGACTCAAAAAAAATTGCTAAAAAAGCTAAAGAGGCAGGCTGTAACGTAAGTATAGAGGTTTGGGATGATATGGTTCATGTATTTCATGGATATGCTCCATTTCTTCCTGAGGCTAATGAAGCATTAAGAGCAATAGGTGAATTCATTGCCGATAAATGAAAATATTTTAATTAAAAATGGTATTGCAATAGCAGACTTAAGGCCAGAAAAATAAGTGGAAAATACATATACATACTCACCTCTTGATAGAGTAATTTGGGATACCCCTGCAGCAGATGCTATTTTGAATGAAATTAATCGATTAAGTGTAAATAAAGTCTTCATAGTTGCGTCATCCAGCATATCAAAGAAAACTGATGAAATATTGAAAGTTAAAAATATTTTAGGCAATAAGTTTGTAGGTCTATTTGATAGATGTATCCCTCATTCACCACTTGAAAATGTTATTGAATGTGCAAATTCTGTTCAAAAGAGTAATCCTGATATTATAATCACTATTGGAGGGGGAACCCCAATTGATACCGTTAAGGTGGTTCAATTATGTCACTCCCTAGGTATCGAAACGGTCGAAGATTTAAAGAAGATATCTAATAAACATCAAAAAAAGGTTTCCAAAATACGACAAATAGCAATTCCAACAACATTGTCTGGTGGAGAGTATTCTATAATTGGAGGAGCTATGGATACTAAAACACAACTTAAGGAGAGGTATACAGGAAATGATATATGCCCACAGGTTGTAATTTTGGACCCAAAAATAACTCTACATACACCTGATTGGCTTTGGCTTTCTACAGCTATACGATCAGTTGATCATGCTGTTGAGGGGTTATGTTCGTCTTCTACTAATCCATTAATTCCGCCAATGGCCTTAAATTCTCTTCAATTATTCGCTCGATCGTTAAGAGATACTTATAATGATAGAGAAGATATTTTTGCCAGATCATTATCTCAAAAAGCAGTATGGATGATTGCTAAAAATTTAGGAAATACATCTATGGGTGCAAGTCATGGCATTGGTTATTTATTGGGTTCAATAGGATCTGTTCCCCATGGATATACATCATGTGTAATGCTGCCTGCAGTTTTAAAATGGAATGAGTCATTTAATAAAGAAAAACAAAAATGGATTGCTAATGCCTTAGGAAGACCCAAGTTATCAGCGTCAGATGCAGTGGCTGAATTAATATCAGATCTTGGCTTGCCAAGAACTCTGGGCGATGTTGGTATTAAGGATGATCAATGGGATAAGATTGCTGAATATGGAGTTAAACATCCTACGGTGTTAACCAATCCTAGACCAATAACAAAAAAAAGTGATATTATTGAAATATTAAAATTAGCAAGTTAATTAATATTTCTTGAAAATTTAAATAATTAGTTTTGAATGAATAATTGTTGGGAGTATTTTATTGGTAGGTTTTTTATTATCTATGTTTGGCGTTATCGTTGCTGTAGGTATTCTTCTCCTAATGGTAAAACTTTTAGATTCATTGGACGGTAAATGAATAAGCTAACCAACCTCTCAAGATCTGTAAAAGAGAGCGTAGTATTGATTACTGGTGCTGGAAGTGGAATGGGAAAGGCCACAGCTCAGTTATTTGCAGATCAAGGTGCGATAACAATAGCAACAGATATTAATAAAAAAAATATTGATGCAGTTTCTAATGAGATAAATAATAGTGGAGGTATATCAGAGAGCTTTTCTTTAGATGTTGGTAATAAGGAGAATATTGCCGAGACGGTTAAAGAAATAATAAATAAATTCGGAAAGCTTGATATCCTTATTAATAATGCTGGTATAGCAATACCAACCGATATTGATAATGATGATTATGAGATTTATTGGGATAAAACTCATGATATTTTATTAAAGGGTCAGGTTCGGCTTATACGAGAATGCCTACCCTATCTAAAAGATTCTCCTTTTCCTAGAATTGTCAATATTTCATCAACTGAAGGATTAGGGGCTTCACCTAAGCACTCACCTTATACTTCTGCTAAGCATGGAGTTATTGGATTAACAAGGTCATTAGCAGTCGAACTTGGAAGCTTAGGTATAACAGTTAACTGTATTTGTCCTGGACCAATTAATACTTCAATGACAGAGAAAATTCCTCAAAAGGATAAAGATATATACTCTAAAAGAAGAGTGCCTTTGAGAAGATATGGCAATCCTGAAGAAGTTGCTCATGCAACTTTAAACTTTTGTTTACCTTCCTCGTCTTTTATAACTGGTGCAGTTTTGGCAGTTGATGGGGGTCTAACAGTTAAAAGAGCTTGAGTTAATAATTTTAGATTTCATTTTATTATTGATTGTGAAGATTTTTTTCTATTTATTGTACTCTAGAGAGGTTTATATGAGTAAAGAAAAATTAATTGATATGGCTTTGAATAATAAAATGCATGCTGAAGCTGGTACAATGGAATTGGCCGACACTATTGTTGAAATTCCAGCATCAAATTATTTTGACAAATCTCGTTGGCAAAAAGAAGTTGATTTAATTTTTAAGAGGATACCTCTTGTTTTGGGTGTTTCTAATGAGATACCAAACGCTGGAGATTATAAGTCAATTGATGTTCTTGGCGTACCTGTTCTAATTTTAAGAAATTCTAATGGTCAAGTAAAAGCATATCTTAATGCCTGTATACATCGTGGTGCAGCTTTAGTTGAAAATGGTTTGGGAAACAAAAAAAGGTTTAGCTGTCCATATCACGGCTGGTCTTATAATGAAGACGGTTCTTTAATTGGAATTTCATCCCAGCAAGATTTTGGTGATCTAGATAAAAATTGCAAAAGCCTCATATCGTTACCTATTTTGGAGAAGGCTGGTATAATTTGGGTGATTTTAAATTCAAATTCAAATCTTGATATGGAAAAATTCTTATCAGGTTATGATAAGATGTTAGAATTATTTGATTTAGAAAATTGGCATGTTTTTAGTACTCGAGTTGTAAAAGGACCAAATTGGAAGGTTGCTTATGACGGTTACTTAGATCTTTATCATTTACCAGTCTTGCACAGCGAAACTTTTGGTAAGAATATTTCTAATCAGGCTAATTATTATGAATGGGGTCCTCATCAGAGAGTGGTATCTCCTTTAGCAAGAATTTCATCGTCTGAAAAGGGTGGTGTAGTTACCCCAGATCTAGATGTGCCAGTTGAAGATTGGCCGATGGATATGCTTATGGCAGGAGTTTGGACAATTTTCCCAAATGTATCAATTGCATCTTTTAGGGGAGGTGGGAGAGCAGTAATGTTGTCTCAACTTATGCCGGGTGATAACCCTGAAGAGTCTTTCACTACCCAGTATTATTTAATGGAAAAAAAACCAACAAAAGAACAAGAAATCGAGGCTAAAAAGCAATTTGATTTACTGGAATATGTTGTTCGTGAAGAAGATTATTCAACTGGCTTAAGGCTTCAGAAAAGCTTAAAAACAGGAATGATTGATAGTGTTATGTTTGGAAAAAATGAAGGTGGAGGGCAAAATTTTCATGGCTGGGTTGATAAAATATTAAAAACTAAGGACAAAGACTTAATGTCGTTATTCAGTTAATTAATTTGGAGAATTATAAATGAAAACTAGAATTACAGAACTTTTAAATATTGAACATCCTATTATTCAAGGCGGAATGCATTTTGTTGGCTTAGCGGAAATGGCAGCAGCTGTTTCTAATGCTGGAGGTTTAGGAATAATTACTGGTTTGACACAAGGAACACCTGAAAAACTTGCTGCGGAAATAGATAGGTGTAAGGAAATGACTGATAAGCCTATAGGAGTTAATATGACATTTCTTCCGACTCTTACTCCTCCTGATTATCCGGCCTTATTTAAAGTTATAATTGATGCGGGTATAAAGGTTGTTGAAACTGCTGGTAATAATCCCGCTCAGTATTTACCAATGCTTAAAGAGGCCGATGTAAAAGTTATTCATAAGTGTACTGCTGTAAGGCATGCGTTAAAAGCTCAATCAATTGGCTGTGATGCGGTTTCGGTTGATGGTTTTGAATGTGGTGGTCACCCTGGAGAAGACGACATACCTAATTTTATTCTTCTTCCAAGAGCTGCTGAAGAACTAGAGATTCCTTTTGTTGCTTCAGGTGGAATGGCTGATGCAAGAAGTCTTGTTGGAGCTCTTTCGATGGGGGCGGAAGGAATGAATATGGGTACACGATTTATTGCTACGAAAGAAGCACCTGTTCATGAAAATGTTAAGCAGGCTATCTTAAGTGCAAGTGAGTTAGATACTCGTCTAGTAATGAGACCTTTACGAAATACAGAAAGGGTTCTTAATAATCCTGCGGTAGAAAGGTTACTTCAAAAAGAGAAAGATTTAGGGGCTGACTTAAAGTTTGAGGATATAATTGATGAGGTTGCTGGAATATACCCTAAAGTTATGATTGATGGTGAACCAGAGGCTGGCGCTTGGTCTTGCGGAATGGTAGCGGGCCTTATTCACGACATCCCGACCTGTAAAGAATTAATTGATCAGATTATGAAAGAGTCTGAAGAAATTATCACTAATAGATTGGCTGGCTTTTTAAATAATTAGATTATTGTTTTGCTTTTAAAAGAGAGTAAAAAGTTCTCAACATTTTTATTCTTTTTATAAAGTAAGGAAAAATTAAAAGATTTAAAATTGGTATTATTGCTATGTAATGTGATGGAGATAACCTTTGTGCAATCTCCATTATCTTAGCATCCAAACCAACAAAAATTCTTTTCTTATTTTTTTTAACCCCTTTAAGGATAATTTTTGCAGCTTTGTCAGGGTTCATTCCAGATTCTTTAAATGTAGATCCAACATCTTTAACCGTTAAAGCATTGCCCTTATTATCTTTTGCATATTCACCGTTTGTTAAAAGAATATCTTTTCC
>JABHUT010000147.1 GCA_018658685.1 Alphaproteobacteria bacterium | reverse complement strand
TAATAAAAATGTTCCAATAGTTCTATGTTCAAAGGGAGTAGAAATTAAAACACTTAAACTTATGAGTGAAATAGCAAATAATGTTTTACCTAGTAATCCTGTTGCTGTTTTATCTGGTCCCAGTTTTGCAGTAGATGTCGCAAATAACCTGCCAACAGCACTAACTTTAGCTTGTGAAGATTCCGATATAAGAAAAAAGATAGCAGAGGCAATTAACTCCGCTGAATTTAGGATATATCAGAGTCAGGATATAATAGGCGCACAAATTGGCGGCGCGACAAAAAATATAATCGCAATTGCATCAGGCGTTGTATATGGAAAAGGCCTTGGGGATAGTGCAAGGTCAGCATTGATAGCAAGAGGTTATTTTGAGATTACTCAACTTGCAAAGGCCATGGGCGGGAAAGAGAGAACCCTAACTGGTCTATCTGGAATGGGAGATTTGATTTTAACATGTAACTCTCAAACCTCTCGGAACTTTACATTGGGCATGAAACTAGGGAAAGGGATGAATATAAACGAAGCAACAAGTGGTCTGACCTCGATTGCAGAGGGAATGTTTTCAACAAAAGCAATTGTTCAACTGGCTAAAATCCATAATGTAACCATGCCAATTACAGAGTCTATTAATAAGTTAATAAATAATGAATCTAATATTGATTCTATTATTGAAGAATTGCTGTCGCGCCCATTAAAGGAGGAATCTTAAATGTTATTTTCTTTAATTTGTTTAGATAATGAGCAGTCACTTGAAAAAAGGTTGTCCAATCGAGAGTCGCATTTGAAATATGTTAAGGATACTGGAATGGTTCGATATGCTGGTCCCCTTCTAAGTGATGAAGATGAAACAATGATGGGAAGCCTAATTGTTATAGAGGCAGAGAACAAAGAAGAGGCCTTAAATTGGTCTAAAAATGATCCGTATAATAAGGCGGGCTTATTTCAGTCGGGAAAAATTTATAGGTTTAAACACTTAATATAATTAAAAATCAGAAGTTATGCCGTTTTTCTCCCAATCATTATATCTTGTTGGCTCTGGTCCATTTCTTCCGTCCAATTCTTGCGGAAGTTTGGACTTTTGCATTTTTTCTTTTCTTTCCTTAGCCTCAGACAGCGCACGCTTTGCAATATCATCTTTTGACTCATTGTTTTTATAAGAATTTTTCGACATAACCATATATAACCTAGGAGTGCTTATAATTGAAAGTTAGTTTATGAAAAAAAATGAAAAAAAATTTAATAATAATTCTGGACTTTCTAGTAGAAAGATCGCTGTTGAGATTTTATTGGAGATTATTGAGAGCCTAGTGCCATTAGATGATGTTTTTAATAAATTCATAAAGCAGGGTTCTAGTCTTTCAAAAATGCAACCAGAAGACCGTTCTTTTTGTAGACTTCTTGTTTCCTCCACTTTGAGAAATTTAACAGAGATAGATTATATACTTAATAAATTTCTTAAGAAATCACTAGATAAGTCGCCTCCAAAAGTACAGATGATACTTAGAATCGGTATAGTGCAAATTGTTTACTTACAAACTCCTGATCATGCAGCAACCAATACATCTGTTGAACTAGGTGGCAATAAATGGAAAAGCCTTATCAATGCGATAATGCGCAATGTGCTTAGAGGGCGCGATAAAATAAACGCTTACCAAAGTGAGAGCCCCAAGACGCCATCGTGGTTAAGTAAAAGGTGGAAAAGAGACTGGGGTGATAATTTTATAGAAATAGAAAATGCACATAGAGTCTTAAGTCCTCCTATCGATTTATGTGTAAAAAAAGAGGCTAAGATATGGGCTGATAAGTTAAATGGTATTTGTCTTTCAGATAAAACAATTAGATTAAATAATACGAGTTTAATTTCAGAACTAGAGGGGTTTAACTCTGGTGATTGGTGGGTACAAGATTATTCATCACAAATTCCAGTAACTTTATTAAATATAGAAAAGGGCGAAGAAGTTCTGGATCTTTGTGCTGCGCCTGGAGGTAAAACAGCTCAATTAATATCCATGGGAGCTAATGTTACCTCTGTAGATGGAAATAAAAAAAGAATAGCCAGATTAGAAGAAAACTTAGCTCGTTTAAAATTTAATTCAAAAATATTTCATTCAGATGTTAGGAGCTATAAACCGAAAGAGACATGGTCTAAAATAATTCTAGATGCACCTTGCTCATCTACCGGAACCCTTAGAAGGCACCCTGATATTATGCATATAAAAAGTGAGGGTGATGTTCAATCACTTGTAAAACTTCAATCTGAATTACTTTTGTCTACCTGGAAATTCTTAGCTAATGGAGGTTCATTAATATATTGTACTTGCTCCTTAGAAAAAGAAGAGGGTGAAAATCAAATCTTTAAATTTATTAATGAAAACAAAGATGCAAAAAT
>JABHUT010000146.1 GCA_018658685.1 Alphaproteobacteria bacterium | reverse complement strand
TTTAATCTCTTTAAGTTTCAATTGAAACTTAAAGAGATTAAATTAGCTGGCTTTAAAACATTTGTTGATCCAACAACCATAAAAGTTGACGCGCAGTTAGCGGCTATTGTAGGGCCAAATGGTTGTGGTAAATCAAATGTAACCGAATCTATTAAATGGGTTTTAGGATCTTCCTCAGCTAAAGAGTTGCGTGGAGGAACGATGGAGGATGTTATCTTTTACGGTAGTGATACTCGCCAACCTGTTTCTAGAGCAAGCGCTGAACTTTTCTTTGATAATTCAGAAGGAATGGCACCACAAGCATGGGCTAGTTACGCTGAAATATCTGTCAAGAGAGTTATTGAAAAAGAAAAGGGGTCAAGTTATTACATTAATAATACTCAAGTGAGAAGAAAAGATGTAGCTGACTTATTTCTTGGTACTGGCTTAGGCGCTAAAGGTTATGCAATCATTGGACAAAATACAGTCTCACAGATTATCGAAGCAAAACCAGAAGAACTAAAAAACTTTCTTGAGGAAGCTGCTGGTGTCAGTCAATACAAAGAGAGAAGAAAAGAAACAGAATATCGACTTCGTGATACAAAAGAGAACCTATCCCGTGTTGAAGACTTATTAAGGGAAATCAATCAACAAATCACCAAGCTTGAATCACAAGCAGAAACCGCAAGCAAATATAATAAGCACCAAGAAAATTTAAAATTCCAAGAAGCGCAGGTTTGGGCATTAAAGAAGAGGGATGCGAATGAGTCTTGGGATCAAATAAAAACTCTTATTACTAATCAACAGACTGAATTAGATCAATTCACAACAGCATTAAGAGATATCGAAGTTAACGTTGAGAATGCTAGGCAAGAGTACGCTGACACATCTAATGAAATTAATTCTGCGCAAGCTAAATTTTATGAGGTAAATGCCCTTGTATCAGATGCAGAAAATGCCTTAAATAATATTAAAAATAATCTAGAGAGATTGAAGGTTACATTGATTGAGAGTGAGGAAAAATTAAAATCTCATACCACTTCAATCGAAGAAATTGAAAAAGCGATAGAGGAAAATCAAAATTTAATACAAATCGAAAATGAAAAACTTTCACAGCACCAACAAAATGCCGGTGCTGATAAAGCTAGCCTCGTGAAGGTAGAAGCTGAATACAGGGCAGCTGTTGAGAAATTAGAATTTCAACAAAGTGAGAGTCAAAAAATATACGAGTTAATCAATTTAGAATCAACTCGAATTGATTATATTAATAAAGGCATTGAGGATTTAAAGGCAAGAAAAAAACAACTTCATGACGAATCTATGGTAATAAAAGAGAAGGGTGGAGGTCATGACAGAACCGCTCCAGATCACATAGGAGATATAGATAATCAAATAACGCTCGCGGATAATGAGTTAGCAGAGAAAAAAGAATTACTTAATATGTTGGAAAAAGAAACAGACAGTCTCAACTTGAGAAAAGATGAGCATCTTAAAAATTTTCAGCAGACTGAAATACAAATCTCGACCTTGTCGAGCTTTGTAGAGAACGAAATGAATGATGAGCATACAAGTGAATTTCTTAATGAAGCAGGTATTGATAAAGATAGGAATATATTTAAAAGAGTTGATATCGAAAAAGATTGGCAAAAAGCTGTTGGCTTTCTTCTTTCAGATTATGCCAGCGCCTATGAAAGTAAAAGACTATCACCTAAATCACTGAAAGAAATACCAACAAGCATAGCTATTGTATATGAGGGAAATTCAAACAAGACAATTACGCATAACGCAAAACTTACGCCGCTGCTTTCAAAAATATCATCTAAAATATCCAATATCAATAATGTACTAACTGAATGGCTTTGTCATGCCTATATTACAAATGAACAAGATTTAGAAGCAAATCTAAAAGATCTAAACCTTGGTGAAATATTGGTTGATCAATCTGGCAATATTCATGGTAAAAACTTTCAAGTATTTCGATCTGAAAATAAAACAAAATCTAACAAACTCACAAATCTTAAGCTGCTTGAAGACCTAAAAAAAGATTTACCTGGATACAAGAATGAGCTTGATAAAATTATTAATAAAACAGATGAACATATAGAAAATTTAGCGACAACAAAAAAAGAAGTTGAGCTTTTATCTGAGAAAAAATTTAATCTTATTGAAGAGAAAAATTCAATTAATTTAGAAGTAAATAAACAGCAACAAATTGAAATTCATAGACAAGAAAGAATCGTAAATATAGGTATCGAGCTTGAAGATGCTGATAAAAAAATAAGTAGTTTTATGGAGGAGCTTAGTCAAAAACAAAAGAGTCTCGACGAACATAGTAAGGACAAATTAAATTTACAAAACAAATTAGAGGAATTATTGAATGACAAAAAAACCTCTGAGATAAAATTTGAATCAGAAAGAGAAAAGGTATTTGCAAGGGATAAAACAGAGCAAGAGCTTTTATTCAATCTAAAAATTCACCAGAACAAACATGAAGATTTCGTTGAAAAATTAACTCACAATACCAACGAAAAGCTTCGCTTAGAAAAATTAATAAATGACTCCCATACCCAATTAAATGAAAAAAACTCTGAAAATCAAGAATCAATTCTTAAAGAAAGCCTCCAAGAAAAAGAACAGGCAGAAAAAAAGCTTATTAAAGCAAGAGAGGATCTTTTG
>JABHUT010000145.1 GCA_018658685.1 Alphaproteobacteria bacterium | reverse complement strand
ATAAGCCATAACTGATTCACCCCATTCATCATCAGGTATTCCAAAAACTGCAGTTTCAAGTACAGCCTCATGCTGTGATACAGCCTCTTCTACCTGAACAGAGTATATATTCTCGCCGCCAGATATAATCATATCTTTTGCCCTATCCTTAATAAAAATATATTGCTCATCATCCCAGGTTGCTATATCGCCTGTCCACATCCATCCATCTTTTATACATTTATCGGTTAACTCTTGTTGACGATAATAACCAACCATATTTGCATCAGACTTAACTATTATTTCACCAGGTGTTTTATTGTCATTTGGGACAGGCTTTCCATCAGGCCCAACAACAAGAACAGATGTAACATATCCTGCTCGACCACAAGATTTAAGTCTTTCAGGATGAATGCCGTTTACTGCATTAATATGATCTTCTTGAGAAAGAAATGTCATAGTAGTTCCTTCTGTTTGTCCATAACCCTGAATAATACCACCAGGAAGTTTCTGAAGAACTTCCTCTATTACTCGAGTTGGCATTGGACCACCTCCATATTGAACGCACCTTAAGCTTGATAAATCAAAGTTATCGAAACCTTCAACTGCTAGCATCCAATTAAGCATTGTTGTAATTCCAAGAAATCCAGAGACCTTTTCTTCCTGAATAAGATTCAGTGCAAGTTCAGCATCGAAATTCATCAAAACAATGGGGCAACCGTGAGAGGTGTAATTCATAGCCAACAAAACAGGAATATGAAACATTTGACCCGTAAGCATATAGACATCTGAAGGCACTATTCGTTCAGCAACTGTTTGGTTTAACATACCAAAATATGCAGATTTATGAGTATGCAAAGCCCCTTTGGAAACGCCAGTTGTTCCACCCGTATACAAAATAAAAAAAGGATCTTCGTCACCAATATCTTCTGCTACTATTGGCTCTGTTGACGGTGACTTATCTAATAACAAATTAAAAGAATGATCACTATCAACATCATACTCCAACCAATGGTCAATAAAATCTATCTTCTTCTGTAAATCTTTAGCTACACTTTGAAACTTACCCTGAGTTATAATCACACTAGGTTCGCCATTTTTTAATATCTGAGCTAACTCATCCACACCCAATCGCCAATTTAGCGCATGAGCAACCAAACCAACCCGTCCACAAGCAAAAAAGAGGGATAGAAATTCAATCGAATTTTGTGAAAGAATCGAAACTCTATCACCTTTCTTTAAATCAAGGCTCATAAGGCCATTAGCAGTCTTTTTAACTAATTCATCCAACTCAAAAAATGTTATTCTTTTTCCTGAAGTCTGATCATATACAGCCCAAGAGTTTGGACGAAGCTCTGCTTGTTTTGCCGTTGTAAGACCAATATTAATCATAATTTTCTTCCCAAATTTTATTCTTTTTTATTTCATTTTTATTTAATACCTTCTAGAATTATCACACAATAATTTTAATATTCCAAGCGAATGATAATTTACTATAGTTGATATCAGAGGAAACTTATGAATTTAAAGGATGCTAAAAATTTAGGACAAATATCAACCATTTTTGATGATAAATTTTCTAAAAAAGATTGCTTAACAGTAGACAATAGAACATTAAGTTTCGAAGAATTTTCAGAACTTACAACCTCATATGCCAAAAAATTTAGAGAGCTTGGTCTTCAAAAGGGAGATAAAGTAGGAATACTTTTATTCAATTCAATTGAATATCTAACTCTTATGTATGGTGCCATTTACGCAGGTATTGTTCCGGTAAATATTAATGCTCGTTATAAGGCAAAAGAACTTCACTATGTAATGCATGATAGTGGTTGCAAAGCATTGTTTACTAGCTCAGATTCTGATGAAGTAACTAATTTCTCTAATTTAATAAGTTCCGTCTATGATTCCCCTGAAGGAAAGCCTCAAAATCTATCTGATGTATACATTATAGGTGGATCTAAAGATAAAAGATTTAAGGACTTTAAAGACTTTGAAGAGATTGAAGTAAACAATAAAATTCACCAAGACCCAATAGGCCAAGATGATGATCCAGCATTTATTATGTATACATCTGGAACAACTGCAAATCCAAAAGGATGTCCTTTAAGCCATGCAAGTTTAATTTATGTTGCAAACGCAATGGTCAATAGATGGAGTATGAGCGAAGAAGATGTTTTTTGGGACCCTCTTCCTATGTTTCATATGTCATCAATACTTCCATTTATGGCCTGTGCAATTTCAAAATCAACCTTTATCTCAACTATTCATTTTGATCCTGATACTTCAATTAAAACATTAATTGAAAAAGATGTTTCAATTGCTTTTCCTGCTTTTCCAGCTGTAATGGTTTCGCTTATTAACCATCAAGATTTCTTACCTGAAAATCTCAAAAGCCTAAGATTAATAAATAACGTAGCCCCAATAGAAACTTTAAGGTCCTTCCAAAATAAAGTTCCTCAAGCTAGCTTAGTTTCTGCTTATGGATTAACAGAGGTGGGAGGTGTTACCTCATTTGGCTCACCTGAAGATTCTCTGGAAGACAGAATCTCAACATGCGGCAAACCATGGCCAGGTGCAGAAATAAGGATATTAAACCCTGAAACAAATGAAGTTCTAGGTCCGGATGAAAAAGGACTTATTGAAATTAAAGGAAAGCACGTATTTTCCGGTTATTTAAATGATAAAAAAGCAACTGAGAATGCCTTATCATCAGATGGTTGGTTTTCAAGTGGGGATATTGGGTCTTTAAGTAAAGAAGGGCATATTCGTTTTCATGGAAGATTAAAAGATATGTTGAAGGTTGGTGGAGAAAATGTAGCAGCGTTGGAAATTGAAGCTTATTTTGATAGCCACGAAGAAGTTTTGATCAGTCAAGTAGTTGGAGTGGATGATGACCACCTTGGTGAAGTTCCAGCGTTATTTGTTGAAAGAAAACCTGGATCAAAAATATCAAAAGAAGATCTTATCGTATTTTCAAAAGGACAAATCTCAAATTTTAAAATTCCTAGATATATTGTCTTTATAGATGATTGGCCTATGTCTTCAACAAAAGTTCAAAAATTTAAATTAAAAAATTTCGACTTGGGAGAAAAAGTTTTTGGTAAATAAATAACTTTACAGAGGCATTACTCGGTAAGAAATTATTTTTTTATCTTTTATCTCAACCCAACCAGAGAATGATTTTTCACTTCCATCAACACCTATTACACTCGCCTGGAAAGCTCCAGAAGTACCATCAGTCAATACTTTATGCACTTTATGAATAATGCCTTCGACTTGCATCTCTTTTACCCGGCCGATAAGAAATTTCTTAACCGCTTCACGTCCATTCAATGTATCAATAGTGCTAGCATCATGGCCATCATGCTCCCAAACCTGGGTATGAATCCATTCAACAGACTCATGCATAGCCTGTACTGCGAATTCAGCATTAGCGGAGTCAATATTATTAAAATATATATCTTGAAGAAGACTTAATAACTCTTCACTTGTTATTAAATTAGAATTCATAATTGGCCTTAATGAAAAATTTTAAAATACTCTTGCTGGATGGTCTTTTGCAATAATTTCTTGTAACTCAAAAACATTACCATCAATATCTCGACCGTAGGTTGCCTTTACCTGACCAAAATCTTGAGGTGGAGCATGAAATGTAACACCATTTTTAACTAATCTTTCATATTCCTCCTCAATATTTGTTACATCTATACAAACATGAGTATGACCATGATTGTTGACTGGACGATTCCTGTCCATTAACTCAGGTTCTGGACTAGAATACTCGAAAAATTCAATCATAATATTACCGCATTTTAAAAAACCTTGCTTTGCCGCACTACTTCTTAAGCCGACGACATCATCGATTTGTTCAGATCCCGAGGGCCATTCAGACCTTGAAACCTCTTCGAAACCAAAATTATCATTATACCACTTCATCAATCTATCAATATCAGGTGTTGAAATTGCCGCATGATGCAAACCGTTAATTGCCATATTAGATACCCCCATCCTAATAACAAAATTTTACTTGAGTTTTTATAACTGTCAATAAATCGATAAAATCATATTATTTTGTGTTTGTAAGATTCATATTTAATCATAATATATTAGAGTACTTCTTAAATTGGAGAAACTTATGAATGATTTAATATTACAACCAGCCATTATAATGTGTGTATTATCTTTTGTGATGATGGTTTGGATGTATGCAACTAGACTCCCCGCAGCAAAAAAACTTGAAGAAGATGGAGTTGATGTTCAAAAGTTCTCACACCCTGCTTCAATTGGTGGAATTTTTCCTAGTAAAGTTGAAAGAGTTGCGGATAATTATAATCATCTTTTTGAACAACCAACTATATTTTACGCAATTTCATTTATAATTTGGGGTCTTAATCATACGGATGTTCTTCACCTTTATTGTGCTTGGACTTATGTTGTAATTAGAATTATTCATTCTATTCTTCAAGCAACAATTAATCTTGTGTGGTTTAGATTTTCTCTTTTTATGTTAAGCTGGATAGCTCTAGCTATCATGATATTTAGAGAAGCATTAATAATTATTTAATATTAATCAACAGCCTAGTCTGGAAGGGCATATGCTATCAAGTGATCAGAAGCTGGTGATCCTACAGCCCAGTGACCTCCAGCAGCTATAACTACAAATTGTTTGCCATTCTTATTTTTATAAGTCATAGGTGTTGCGTGGCCCCCAGTTGGTAATCGAAACTTAGCTAACTCTTCACCTGTTAAAGTATTAAATGCTCGCAAATAATAATCACTAGTTGCCGCAATAAATGTTAAGCCTGAAGCAGTTACTGTAGGTCCCCCTATATTAGGAGCCCCTTTTATCCACCAAAATGGAAAAGGTGCTAAATCTTTAGAAGTTCCAAGAGGAATTTGCCACAAATGCTCTCCAGTATCTAAATCAATTGCCGTTAGATTGCCCCAAGGTGGTTTTGTACATGGAACACCTAAAGGTGACATAAAACCAAAAGCTCTAATTGTACAATAAGGCGTCCCTTCATTTTGTTGCAATGCTGAAAATCTTGATTGAACGCTATCCCTTGCTAAATCTTTAAGGGCTTTATCACAATCACTTCTTGGGATCATTACTATAGTACTGGAGAGGTTCATAGTATTTGCAATGAGAATATTTCTAGAAGCATCAATTGCAGGACCACCCCAATTCGCTCCCCCAATCGCGCTTGGATAATGGACACTACCTTCAATTGATGGAGGTGTATAAAGACCTTCATTCCTATAATCTTCGGCAGCTTTTTTACAATATCCTTTATCCCAAGGAGTAAAGCCAAAAACATCTTCAGGATCTAAATAAGTCGGAGTAAGAGGTGCTGGCTTTGATGGAAAAGGTTGTGTCTTTGTAACATAGTCACCATCCACGGCTCCTTGGGGTACATCTCTTTCTTCAATTGGAAAAATAGGTTCACCAGTTTCTCTATTCAGTAAAAAAACTAATCCCATCTTTGTTGTTTGAGCTAAAGCCTTAATAATCTTTCCGTCTTTTTTTATATCATAAAAAGTTGGTTGTGATGGAACATCATAATCCCAAATATCATGATGAACTGTTTGAAAATGCCAAACAACCTCTCCAGTTGAGGCGTTTAATGCAACAACAGAACTAGAATAATAGTCTGATCCATTTCGATGGCCACCATAATTATCTGCTGCAGTATTACCAGTTGGTAAATAAACAAGATTTAATTCAGGGTCGGTCGAAATTATCGACCAAACATTTGTTGTCCCTCTTTGATATAACTGGTTTCCTAGATCATCGATAACTGGTTCTTGACCTGGAGGAATAGGGTCCCAATACCAAACTAACTCACCTGTCCGAATATCATAAGCACGAACTACACCTCCCGGTACAGAAGTACTTACATTATCAGGAATGCCTCCGCCAACGATTACTAAATCACCTATAATAGCTGGTGGTGAAACACTATAATAAAATGCTGGATTGTGATCGCCTAGACCGGATCTTAAATCGACAAGACCATCATCACCAAAGTCCTTACATAGCTCTCCAGTTTTTCCGTCAATAGAAAAGAGCTCTGCATCAATTGTTCCTGTGATAATCCTATGATAACATTTATCAGATTCAACTTTTTCACTATCAATCCAACTACCAACACCTCTGCAGTGCATAAGTGCTTTACCCTCTTTTTCAACTTTCGGATCAAAAATCCATTTTTCCTCACCTGTTGCAGGGTCCAAAGCAAAAACTCTATTATAAGGAGTGCAATAATATAAAGTTTCATTCACTAAAAGAGGAGTGGCTTGAAAAGATGTTTGCTGACTGCTGTTTGGTGTAACATCTTCTGTCCAGTTTAAACCCTTGTGATAATCACCAGATCGATGTGTCCAAACTTTTTTTAAATTTTTTACATTTTCAGGAGTAATCTCTGTAGCTTTAGAATAATGGCCGCCGCCTGAGTCTTTTCCATAAGAAGACCAGTCATCAACCTCTGAGTAACCTTGAGAAGTATATAAAATAAAGAATAAAATAATTAATAGACTTCGCAAAATTCTTTCTCCTGAATAAAAAATACATTATTTTATACTTGCCTCTTTACTAATTGACAATATTTTTTGTGTTTGTAGAGTAAGTTATCAACGATTATTTATATGGAGGCATTATGAGCAATATTGAAGAAAGATTAGAAAAAATTGAGGCAATACAAAGTATTAACGATTGCTTAACAAGATATTGTCGTGCACTTGACTGGATGGATGAAGACCTCTTGAGAAGTTGCTTTATAGAAGATGGCTTCATTGATTATGGATTTTATGCAGGAGATGCAAAAGGTTTTATCCCCGCAGTTATGGAAGTTGAGAAAGGTGGTCATAGCTGGCATTTAATCAGCAATGTAGCCATTGAGATAAATGGTGATAAAGCGGAAGTAGAAAGTTATGGACTAACCTCAGGCGGTGAAATAACCGAGGCTGGAATTCAAGATGTTAATGTTTATTGCGGTAGATATCATGATGAATTTTCGAAAACACCTGAAGGCTGGAAGGTTAGTAGAAGGTTGTATATTTTAGATGATAATTTTTCTGTCAAATCAGAGGGTATTAGAGGTGATCTCGGAGGCTTATTTTTAGGTTTCAACCTTAGGGCCGATAATGAAAAATATAGAAAGCTAGATAAATAAATAATTCAATAATAAAAAGGAAGCAATCATGTCATCACTACTTGCGCACGTTAAAGTCGTAGAGGGTCAAGAACAAAAATTCGAAGAACTTCAAAAGGAACTCTACAAACAATCGCATGCCAATGAAGATTGTATTATTCGTTATGAGCATTATAGAGGAAGAGAGAAAAACTCTTATTACTCGTTATTAGTTTATCCAACATATTTAGATTTTCTTATTAAGCATCAAATTAGCAAACATCATGAAGAGGCTGGAGCTCAATTCGGAGGAGTTATTGAGAGCCTAGACCTTGAATGGTTAGATCCTATTGAAAATGCAGCACCCGTAGGTATTACAGAAATGCAAGAGTTACCTGAAAATGCTCCTGAATTAGCAAAAGAATATATAGAAACCTATCCTGCTGTAGTTCAAAAATGGTGGTTTGATTTAAGAGAAAAATAAATAAAAGAACTTTATAAGAAAATAATATAATAATTTAGCAAAGGAGTTAAACATGTCGTCTTTATTAGCCCATATTAAAATAGTAGAAGGTCAAGAGCAAAAATTCGAAGAACTGTCAAAAGAACTATATAAACAATCACACGCTAATGAGGATTGCATTATTCGCTATGAATACTATAGAGGAAGAGAAAGAAGTTCCTATTATACTCTTTTGGTCTACCCCACATATTTAGATTTTTTACTTAAACATCAAATCAGTGAATATCATGAAGCAGCTGGTGCACAATATGATGGAGTTATTGAGGATATTAATCTCGAATGGTTGGACCCTATTGAAGACGCAGCACCTGTCGGGGTTACAGAAATGCAAAAAGTACCTGAGGACGCATCTGATTTAGCAAAAGAATATGGCGAAAGTCATGCAGCGGAAGTTCAGGACTGGTGGATGAAGCTAAGAAAGGTTTATTGAGATCTCTCAAACAATACATCAATTTCAGATAATACAGCAATTTTATCTTCTCCTACAGTTAACTTTATTGAACATGAAGCAATAAATTGATCACCTTCAGCTTTAATTTCTGAAATCTGTCCAGAAACAGTTACTAAATCACCCTCAAGAACTGAATCAGTCATCTTATTATTCATCTTTAGAATTCGAGAGTTAGGAAAATTTTCTTCAATCATGTTCAATATATAAGCAATATTTGCCGGGCCTTGATTTATAGTTTTGTCACCCAAACCGACTTGTTTGGCAGCATTAGCATCTAGATGAATAGGGTTTGGATCGTCTAGAATAACAGCCCAAGTATTCATACTTTCCTGAGGTACTAAAAACGCCCAATCCTTTAAATTAGATCCTTTACTATACATTATGCCTCCTTCTCCGGAAGTATCCATACATAATCAACACTAGCTACTTTCGAATTATGATTATCAAACATTGATAAAGTAAAATCTAAAATCTTAATCCTTCCGAGTTTTTTGCTTATCTTTTCTTTTAGTGAAACAATTTTTCCATCAATCTTATATTCTCGTTCTAATTGTAATGGTGATTTGAAAGACATATTACACTGGCCAAGCATCGGACCATTATTTACATCATAATCCAATAAATCAAAAATATCCTGTATGGACGCACCTGAACCCCTTAATGTAGAAGTGAATAAAAAAATAGGGTGAGCATGTATAAAGTTATTTAGATTTTTTTTATTAACAATCATGCCTGTTGATTTATAAATTAATAAGTTTGTATTGGTGTCGATAAAAAAAGTTCCGCCAGGAAAACTAAGTCCAGAAAAAATATCATTTGGAAGCCCTTTAGGTTTTGAGATTAATTCTTCCCATATTTTTTTATTTTCCTTAACCACCTAATTACCTTTGCAAACTATCATTACTATCAAAAAATGTTATACATATATAATATAATGATTAATATTAAATAATACATTAATAAGGAAGGTCTTATGGGAAGATCGGTAAAAAATCAATTATCAGAATCTAATATTAAAGCTATATCAAGCCATCAAAATGCTTGGAAACGTCGCAAAAGCTCTCGCCCAAAAGAAATAATTGAAGCGTCAAAAAGAATTCTCGAAGAAGGTGGAATCAATGATTTATCAATGGTAAAAATTTCTAAAGCAGCTGGAATATCTGAAGCAACTATTTATAAATATTTTGATAATAAACAAGATTTGCTTAATCAAATAGTTAATGAATGGTTTGAGCCTTTTATAGAAAAAACTGAAAAAGATATCCAGGAAGTAACAGACCTATACTCTCGCCTACTATTTTTAGCTATCAGATATCTTGAAGGGATGAAAGCAACTCCAAAAATTCATAAACTCTTTATTAAAGAATTGCGTTGGGAAAAATATAAAGATTCTGAAGCCCATATAGTTAAAAAAAGATATTCAAAAATACTCAAAAATATTATTGAGAATTCAATAGAGATTGGTGAAGTTAAAGAGAGTCTAAATTTCCCTGTCTTTGAAAGTCAATTCTATGGAGGGCTAGAGCATTTAAGCTTAAGAACAATTATGATTAATCGAACTATAAATATTGGTAAGTATTCCTCTGATCACGTAGATATCTTATATGCTGGAATTAAGAAATAATTATATATTTAAGGAATTAGTAAATGAAAAAAATTTTATTCTTACTGTTATTTATATCAACCTACTCATCCCCAACGCATGCAAGTACAGCTGTTGAAGATGAGGGGGGTTTATTTACCGGATCAGATAAGATTTCAGGAAAAATTTTTAATGAATCTTGTTTGGGTTGTCATAGCGGGGGTACGCCAAGAGCACCTCATGCGACTACATTCTCTGCCATGTCAGCAGATTATATATTAGAAACTTTAAATGGTGTAATGTCATCTCAATCGTCTCACTTAACAGATAAAGAAAAGGTTAAGCTTGCAGAATATATTAGTGGAAGCCCTATAACAACAAATTTACCTGAACCAAAATATTGTGAAAAAAATTCAACTATAAAATTCAATAATAATTCATATACTCAATGGGGTTATGATCGAGAAAATACTAGAAATACTAACTCTAATATAGATAGTCAAAATTTAGATAAACTAAAATTAAAATGGGTCTTTGCATTTCCGGGCGCCACAAGATCAAGGTCTCAACCTTCTGTTTCTGGTAATGTAGTCTTTATCGGCGATCAAAATTCACATCTTTATGCTTTAGATAGAGATGATGGCTGTGTTCGCTGGAGAACTAAAATTCAAGGCGAAATTAGATCTGCACCAGTATTAGAAAAAATAAACGGAAAGTATTTTGTTTTCTCTGGCGATTATGAAGGAAATGTTTATAAGCATGATGCAATTACTGGAGAAAACCTCTGGACTAAATCTCTTAGATATCATCCAAGAGTAATACTAACTGGATCAGTTCGAGTATACGATAACGTCATTTATGTTCCACTTTCATCTCGAGAGTGGGCTGATGGAGCAAACCCAGATTATGAGTGTTGTTCTTTTAGGGGTGGTGTAATGGCTTTAAGTGCTGAAAATGGAGATGAGTTATGGAGAACTTATTCTATACCAGTACCTCCGAAACATACTGGAAAATATAATGAATCTGGTAAGAAAATTTTAGCACCTTCTGGGGTTCCTGTATGGAATTCTCCAACAGTGGATAATAAGAGGAATCTTATTTATGTAGGGACTGGTGAATCATATACATCACCAGCAGCAGATACGAGTGATTCAATTTTAGCAATTGATAAAACTAAAGGTGGGATTGTTTGGTCTTTTCAAGCACAGACTGGTGATGCATGGAATATGGGTTGCTTTATTTCATCTGGATCAGGTTGTCCTGAAGAAAATGGACCAGATTGGGATTTTGGAGCCTCAACAATCTTAATAGACTTGGATGATGACAAGAGTATACTCTTTGGAGGCAGGAAATCAGGACATGTTTATGCTTTAGATCCAGATCAAAATGGAAAGCTTTTATGGTCAAAAAAAATAGGAAGAGGTGGGTTTGCTGGTGGAGTTCATTGGGGTATGACGACGGATGGAAAGAGTATTTTTGCGGGAATTTCTGATAAAAACTATATTAATAAATTTCCTGGTCCAGCTACACCCGGAGTCTACTCTCTGGATGCGAAAACCGGATCACTAAACTGGAAATTTGAACCTCAAGATAGATGTGAAGGGCTTGGTGGTGCTTGTGATAGAGGAATTTCAGCAGCTCTTAGTTCTACAAATGATATAATAATTGCCGCTGGCATGGATGGATGGATGTATATTTTGGATAATACTTCAGGCAAGCTGTTATGGGAATTTAACACGAATGTTGATTTTTCAGAATTTACGGATATTAAAGCATATGGCGGAACCATTGAAGGTCTTGGACCGGTTATAGCGGGCAGTAATCTATTTATGAATTCTGGCTACCAATATGGTGGTAATATGGCTGGTAACGTTTTATTAAATTTCGAGTTATTAGACTAGCTGTAATTTGTAAGATAATCTGTTGCCTCAACAATCCTTTCCATGTCGGGTAAATAAGCAGCCTCTAGGTTAGGTGCGGCGGGAACAGGACAATGTGGTGGTGTTAAAACTCTTGTAGGAGCTTTAAGAGAAGAAAATACTTCATCACTAACCATACTAGTTATCCAAGATCCAAATGAACAAACTGGATTTGATTCATCAATCACTAAAAGTCTCCCAGTTTTTTCAACACTATCATAAACCATATCCTCATCAAAAGGCGATAGAGATCTAGGGTCGATAATTTCTGCAGAAATACCTTTTTCCTCTAATTTTGTTAGACATCCTTGAGTAATTCCAACCATCTGACCAATAGCAACAATGGTAATATCATTACCTTCTTTTATAATTTTCCCTTTTCCAAGAGGAACCTCGTAAGAATCATCAGGGACCTCTCCTTCCATACCAAGAAGGGATTTATGTTCACAAAACATGACCGGATCATTGTCTCGAATTGCAGAAATTAAAAGCCCTTTCGCATCATAAGGATTTGAAGGCGTGACTACTTTTAAACCAGGTATATTTGCAAAAATTGAATAAGGTGATTGAGAGTGTTGTGGACCACAACCAATTCCTGCGCCTATCATCGTTCTAATTACGAGAGGGGTTGCGCCTTGTTCACCATACATAAAACGAAACTTTGCTGCTTGATTATAAATTTGGTCAAAACAAACACCAAAAAAATCTGAAAACATTAATTCTGCTATTGGCCTAAGACCAGAAAGAGCTGCTCCTGCAGCCGCTCCCATAATTGCTGTTTCACTAATAGGTGTGTCAATGACTCTTTTTGCTCCAAATTCATCCCATAAACCTTGAGTTAAACCCATTGGGCCACCAGCAGCTTCGCCCTCAAAATCACCACAACCTCTTCCACCTGAAATGTCTTCACCAATCACAAACACTTTCTCATCACGTTTCATCTCGAGGATCATTGCCTCAATAATAGACTCTCTATAAGTTTTAATGCTCATTAGTAGCTCCCTTTTTCGTATACATTAGTCGTTAGCTCTTCAACATTAGGTAAGGGGCTATTCTTTGCCTTTTCAACTGCTGCTGTAACTTCGCTTGAAAGATCTTCATCAATCATATTTAAATCTTTACTGTCAACAAGACCCGCCTCTTCTACTTTTTTACGAAAAATTTTTAATGGATCAAAATCTCTTCTTATGGTTTCAAGTTCCTCTTTTGTACGATAGTGCTGAGGATCACCTTCAAAATGTCCATACCATCTTTTTGCTACACATTCTATTGCACTAGGTCCTTCTCCTTTTCTTGCCCTCTCAGCAGCTTCGGCAGCAACTTCTTGAACAGCAAAAAAATCAGATCCATCTACTTTATAAGATGGCATACCAAACCCTTTTGCTCTTCCTGCAATATCTCCTCCTCCACAATGATAATCCACTCCCGTAAATTCACCATAACCGTTATTCTCAAAAACAAATAAAACAGGAAGTTTTAATACACTAGCAAGATTCATTGATTCAAATACAGCACCTTGATTTGAAGCACCGTCACCAATAAATGCTGCGGAAACTAAATTTTCACCTAAAACCCTTTGTTTTAATGCTGCTCCAACAGCAATAGGGGCATTAGCACCAACTATTGCATTTGCTCCAAGCATCCCAACTGAGAGATCAGCAATATGCATAGAACCGCCCTTACCCTCACATAAACCATCAGCTCGACAAAAAATTTCCATTGTCATTTTTTCGAGGTTTGACTTCTTGGCGATACAATGTCCGTGACCTCTGTGAGTACTAGAAATTGTATCAGTATCGTTTAGCTCAACACATATACCTGTCGCTATTGCTTCCTGGCCTATATAAAGATGTATAAATGCTGGAACAGTTCCCTTAGCAAACTCATCACGCATAGTTTCTTCAAAGACTCTAATCTTTTTCATTCTAGTATATGCGTCTAATAATTTATCCTTACTTAATTGCACTTCCCTCTCCCTTTTAATTATTCGTTTATTTGAACAATAATTTTTCCTTTTACTCTTTGAGTTTCTAAATATTCATAAGCCTTACTAGTGTCTATAAAATTAAAAATTTTATCAATGAAAACTTTTATTTTTTCTTCTTCTATCCAATCCCTTACAATACTTAAATCAATTCCATTTGACTTAACAACAACGGATAAAAATTTTCTATTAGAAAATATTGAAAAAAATCTTCCAGCTATACTTTCTAATCGAAAAGGGTCAGTTGTAATGAATGATCCATCAGATTTTAAAAAGTCTTTTATTTTATTAAATGATAAGTTTCCATAACAATCATAAATTATATCATATTCATTCTTCCTTAAATTATTTAGAGAATTTTCTTTAGTATAATCAATGGCTTCATCTACTAAGAATGTATCTAACATCCAATTAATATTTCTATGACTTGTTATGGATGTAACTTTAGCTCCAAATATTTTTGCTATTTGAATAGCAAAAATACCTGTTCCTCCGGATGCACCATTAATCAAGACTTTATTTCCTTTTTTGATTTTAGCTAATTGAACTAATGCCTGATAAGAAGTTAATGCAGCCAATGGAACAGCTGCTGCTTTTCCTATATCAATATTAGTAGGCGCTTTAGATAGAATAGATTGATTAACTTTAATAAATTGTGATGAAGTTCCTTCATTCAATTGTGATAAAAAACCAAAAACTTTTTCACCTATCTCAAAATTATTAACACTCTCTCCTTTAGCTACAATCTCACCACTAAAATCTGAGCCTGTTGTCCTTGGAAACGTTCGGAATGTCATTAGTTTCAACATTCCGTTACGGAGCTTATAGTCTAAAGGGTTTAGGGAAAAAAAATTAACTTTTATTAATACTTCTTTATCTAATACTTTTTTAGGATCATCAATTTCACCTTGCTTTAAAACAGAAATATTTCCATACTTCTCATAATAAATAGCTTTCAATTAATCTCCTCCATCCATTTTAAAATAATCAGGCATACCTGCTGGCCAAACAACGCCCCATTGAGCCATACCGCCATCAATTGTTAAAATTTCTCCTGTCACAAAACTTCCTGAATCAGAAGCTAAGTAAACAGATGCTTCTGCTATATCCCAAACATCACCTAATTTTTGCATTGGGTTTGCTTTATGAAATCTCTCTAATGCTTTATCTGGATAAACTTCAAATCCTTCAGTTTCAATTGTGCCAGGGGCAATACAATTAACTCTGATTTTATAAGGTGCCCATTCTGTTGCCAAAGTTTTAGATAAATAAATTGTTCCAGCCCTAGCGGCACAAGTATGAGCCGCTTGAGGCATGCCTCTTTCTACATTAGCCACTAAATTTATAATATTTCCATGTGTTCCAGATTTTTTCCAACGCTTTGCTGCTTCTTGCATAACCCACCAAGGTCCATTTAAATTAAGATCGACAACGGCAAGCCACCCCTTTCGGGAAAAATCTATGGCATCTTGAGGAAATTGTCCTCCAGCGTTATTAATAACTGTATCAATTTTTCCATCACGTTCTAAAATACCATCTAGCATCCCTTCTACTTTATCTGGATCACGAACATTTGAAACTTCCCAAAAAATTTTTTTTCCACACCGATTAAAAATTTCATCATAAACTTTGATTAATTTTTCTTCTTTACGGCCACAGATAGTCACTTTTGCGCCAAGGCGAGCAAAAAGAAATGCCATTGCTTTTCCCATTCCGCTTCCAGCCCCTGTTATTAAAACAGAGTGACCATCAAGAAGATTTTCTTTATAGACAGTCTCTCTTGTAGCTAGCTCATCATAAGATAAACCAAATCTTTGTTTTGAATCTGTCAAAATTAATCCTTATTATAATAATTATTTTTCTATGAACGGGCTTAGGACTTTTGGGATACTATAATCTTGATCCATCTTATTATGCCCAATTTTTTTATCAAGCTCTTCATGCCAATGATAAATTCTTCTTTCTTGATAATTTAGTAATACACCTTTAAATCCAGGGCTTGAAACGCTAGCCTGAATATCGGGTGCAAACTGAGTATCTTCAAACAAAATATTCTCAAAATTCTCAATCCTTTTTTCCCATACCTCTGGAAGATCGCCATCCCCCCAATCAGGCGAAAACCAATGGACATCAATTTCACAAGTATCATCAGATGTAGGCCAAAAAGTTAAAAATGGAATACCAGTTGCTGCTGGCGGAGTGACCAAATTAGGAAAAAAACTATACGAAGCATTTTGATGCTTTGGTATTTCAGAAACAGTCTCTATCTCTTTTAATCCTATTGCCCCAGGATCTTTCCAGTCAGGGTCCCGATGAGGAGTCACCATCCTAGAATGGCCATTGGGCCATAAATTTATATATGTACCTTCTATATCAATAAACCGACTTACCGTTTTTTTATGAATTGAAGGCACATGATAAACCTCAAGAAATGCATCTAAAAGTACCTTTACATTGCTATTAACTGGATAAGACTTAGAGTGAACATGTCTTAATTTATCCGGCTGGAACTGTTCCATATGCTCGCCGAGAATACCTAAATAATCCTTTAAAGGTTCCGCATCAGGATCTAAATTTATAAATATCCAATTACCAAGTCGATCACAAGATACCTCAATCAAACTTTGACAAGATTTATCTAAATCAACAAAATCTCTAGGATCCCTTAAGTTTATAAGATTACCATCAAGATCATAACTCCACCCATGATATGTGCAAACTAGAAGTCTTGCCTTTCCACTTTTATCATTAACGACAGGGGCACCTCTATGACGACACGTATTATAGTAAGCCTTAATTTTATCATCACCTGAATTAACTATTACAATTGGAACTTTTAGTTTATCCCAAACAAAATAACTTCCTTTCTCAGGAAGTTGGTCAGAGTGACATGCATAAACCCAAGATTTATGCCATAAATGTTTAATTTCTAGTTTTTGAAACTCAGAATCTGTGTAACGCTCTCCTGGAATAACAGGAAAACCTGGAAATCCTTCAGGAGGACCTGTTCTTGCTTTTTCTCTTTCAAAGCCCTCTAAAACTTTCTTTGTATCTTCATCAATATCTAACATTTTAACCTTCATTAATGATTTGTATTAATAATTTATCTTATATTATAAAGCAATTTTTTACTGCTTCTTATAAATTAAACAAGTTCCCTTAAAAACTAAAATATCAGTAGCATCCTCATATTTTACTGAATGATCAAATACTGCCACTCCTCTATCTTTTGATGATGTATTACTTTTTGAAATACACTCAGATGTTACATATATTTTACTATTTGGGCGTAGAGGATTCTTCCATCTGACATTATCCCAGCCTATTCCACAAACAAAATTAATATCACTATTAATCTCGTGATCCAATAATCTCCAAAGAGCTGCTACATGAATTCCACTGGCAATAATTCCTTTAAAATTTGAATTTTTTGCTTCATCCTTATCAGTATGAAACCATTGTGGATCATATTGTTTTGCAAAATTAATTATTTCCTCTTCAGTAATTAATTTAAGATCAGATTTTCTTTTTTCACCGACTGAAACATCTTCAAAATAACGCCAACTTTTAACTTTTATTGTCAACTTTAGATTTTTCCAGAAGTGATTGATGGCCAAAACTTTTCAGCACCAGAGGCAACTGCCTTTTCACCAAGAGATTTTGCCCAGTAGCTTCCCGCCCCATACTCAGCTCTCCAAGACCAAAGTCTTCTAGTTGAAAAATGTAAACCATGCTCATAAGTAAAGCCTATAGCTCCATGAACTTGATGAGCTATACTTGCGCAAATTGATACTGCATCATCAACCCTGCTTTTAGCAGATGCAATTGCTAGATCCTCACAGCCATTATCCATAGATGAGCTAGCATAATCAGCTGCTACGCCAGAAGCTGCTACATGAGTTGCAAGAACAGCAAGTTCTTGTTGAATTGCTTGAAATTTAGCAATTGGTCTACCAAACTGCACCCTATCGTTTGCATATCTAACAGATTGATCTAACAAAAACTCTAACCCTCCAGCAATCTGACAAGACCTCATCAAGGCTCCAATTTTTAAAATATAATCAGATGGAATATCAATTTCAGATGAGCTTATAATCTCAGCATCAGAAAAATCAATATTAGCTCTACTCTCTAATGCTAGATTCTTATCATCACTTATGGAATTCTTTGGTATTGATAGTAATATTACTTGAGAAGAATTCTTACCAACTACAACAGCTACCCCATGCGTTGCGCTAGAACCAAAAGGTGTTCTCTTAGAAACACCTGAACATTTATTATCAGAAATAGAAAGATCACCATCAAGAATCGTAACAATAGACTCTTCGGGTAATGGAATTCCTCCTAAACCAAGAAGATGTCCAGCAATAATATTTTCTGCAAGAGGGATAGGGGCCTGATACCTTCCTATTGCCTTAAACAGAATACCTGCATCAAACCATGAACCACCTACACCACCTAGCGCCTCAGGAACTAAAACTAAATTAAGACCATTATTAACAATTTCATTCCAAAGTTCTTTTGGCCAAACTCCTTTTTCAGAATTTACAATACATTCTTTTGATACATGATCTGAAAATATTTTCTCGGCAGAATCAGATAATAACTGCGATGTCTCATTTAACATTTATCTTAACCCCAATCCTCTAGCAATAATTCCTCTTAATATTTCTCTTGTTCCACCCCTTAATGAAAAAGAAGGAGAAATTTGTGTTAAAATTGCTAAATATCTTTGAAAGTCAGATCCGTTTGCATCAGGCTCAAGACCCATTAATCTATGAGCTATATTTGGAAGCTCTTGCTCAAAAACTGCTCCAAGATCTTTTACAACTGAAGCCTCTAGAGCAGGATTTTGACCCTCATCAAGCATACCTGCAACTGATACTGACATTTGTCTTAGGGTTGTAAGGTGAGCCATTTGCCTTCCAATTTCTGTAACGCCTTCATCATCATTTCTAATAGAAAACTCATTAACCAACTCTTGTAAAAGTATATAGCTGGATAAATATCTCTCAGGGCCAGAACGTTCTAAAGCTAATTCCGCTGTAACTTGATTCCAGCCATTTCCCTCTTCTCCAATAAGCATATCGGCAGGTACCTCAGCATCTTCGAAAATAACCTCATTAAAATGATGGCGACCAGCTAAATCAATAATTGGTCTAATAGTGATTCCAGGAAGAGATAAATCGACAATAAATTGACTAAGACCTCCATGTCTATCTTCTTCTTGCGATGTTCTAAAACAAGCAATCATATACTGACATCGATGTGCTCCAGATGTCCAAAGCTTAGTTCCGTTAACAATATAAATATTATCTTTTTTTTCAGCTTTAGTTCTAAGAGCCGCTAAATCTGAACCAGAGTCTGGTTCTGACATTCCTATACAAAAATAAGACTCACCCTTTAAGATTCCTGGAAGCAACTCTTTTTGGTGCTTCTCAGTTCCATATCGAATAATAAGAGGACCTGACTGCCTATCGGAAATCCAATGAGCACCTACAGGTGCGCCCGCAGTCAACATTTCTTCTAAAATAACATATCGCTCCATTGCTGAACGACCTGCTCCGCCATATTCTTTT
Source organism: Alphaproteobacteria bacterium (assembly GCA_018658685.1). Lineage (GTDB taxonomy): Bacteria > Pseudomonadota > Alphaproteobacteria > MED-G09 > MED-G09 > MED-G09. The sequence continues at coordinate 14,875 of JABHUT010000145.1, read as the reverse complement.
GGCCAGTTTAATCCTATCCACCCCTTTTTACCTACTTTTTTGCTGAATTCTTCGTCAGCACCATACCAAGTTTCCGCTCTGGTTTCTTTTGAGATATCTTTAAGCGCATCCGATAAAAATTCTCTTACTTCATATCTTAAAATTTCCGCTTCATTAGAAAATTGCGTTAGATGAAAATTAAAAGGTGTATTCATTATTAGCTCCAAAATATTTTACATTTAGTTAAATTATACTTACTTTATTCATATAAAGTAAAAGAGAACATAAACTAAATAAGGAGATGTTTCTATGAGTAATAGCAATAAAAATAGAAAAATTATGGAAACATATTATAAATCAATAAGTAGTGGAGATTTTGAAACAGTAATTTCACTAATGGATGAAAATGTAAAATTTCATATCATTGGTGAATCTCCTTTCTCTGGATACTGGGAAGGTAAAGAAAATGTCTACGGCATTCTAGTCCCAGCGGTAGTTGCAAGTTTAGATCAAAATACAGTAGCATTTGCTGAGAATTGGAAAATTATGTGCGCAGATGATGATAGAGTAACTGGCTTAATGAGTGCTAGAGGTAAATCTTTAAATGGGGAGGTTATGGATCAGACCTATTGCCATATATTTAAAATTGAAAGTTCAAAAATTACAGAGGTTTATGAATTTATGGATACAGCCCAAAATGAAAAAACTCTTAATATTGAAAATTTGAATGGACGATCTGGAGTAGCAGGGTCTATGAAATTTTAATCAGCTATCTTTAAAAGTTGCTTGCCTTTATTTTTACTCTCAAATAATCGTCTAAGAGTTTTTGGAGCATTTTCGAAACCTTCTTGCATATCTTCCTTGCAATTAATCTTTCCTTCAGAGATCCATTTTTTTAATTTCTTTCTTGCGTCTCCGCTCTCTGACATAAAATCAATAACGATAAATCCTTCCATTTTAGCTCTCTTAAAAATCAAATTAGCGTAATTTTCTGGTCCGAAATTTGAATTATCTGTTTTGTGTCGAGATATAATTCCACAAATAGCAACTCGTGCATTCATAGCAATGTGATTTAAGCAATCATTAAGAATTCTTCCACCCACATTATCGTAAAGAACATTAGCCCCTTCTGGACACAACTTTTTTAGAGCTTCATTTATATCTTCAGACTTATAATCAACAGCTCCATCAAATCCAAATTCATCAATCAACATGTCGCATTTTTCTTTACCACCAGCAATCCCTATAACTTTGCAGCCAGCAATTTTGAAAATTTGTCCTGCAACGGATCCTACACCTCCTGCAGCACCAGTTATAACAACTGTATCACCTGGTTTTGGTTTACTGATTTTTGTAACTCCGAAATATGCTGTTAACCCAGTACTTCCTAAAGCACCCAAGTATTTAGTAGCCATACTTTCATCATCTACTTTCTCAAGTTCAGTAGCATCAAGAATTGGATGCGTTTGCCAACATGTTTGACCGGAAACAATATCACCTTTTTTGAATTTTTTAGATTTACTTTCTAATACTCTTGCAATTCCACCACACCTCATAACATCCCCAATTTCCAGAGGTGCAACATAATTAGAAATTTGCTCCATCCAACCTTTTTGGGCAGGTTGAAACTCTATTACTAGATTTTCGAGAAGAACTTCATTCTCATTAGGTTCTCCAATTTCAGATTCTTTGTATTCAAAATCAGAATCTTCTATAGGACGCCCAACAGGTCTCCCTGCTAAGGTAAATTGTTTATTAATCATTATAAATCTCTTAAGTAGTTACAATTGTACAAGCTGATATTCCAGGAGCCCCATAAACATGAGTATAGGCTGTTTTAGGATTTCCTTGAACCTGCCTTTTGCCAGCCGCTCCTCTTAATTGAACGCAATTCTCATAAACTTGCCTTAAACCTGATGCTCCTACAGGCTCACCATTTGCTATACATCCACCATCTGTATTTACTGGTAATTTTCCATTAAGTTTTGTGTCTCCATCTTGAAGAAGTTTTTCTTGATCACCATCTTTACAAAATCCATTTTCAGCCATATGCATTATCTCTGCACCAGATTCCGTGTCTTGAAGTTGAGCAATATCTATATCTTCACGAGTCATACCTGCCATTTCAAATGTTGCCTCAGATGCCCCCACAGTAGGGCTTGGGCCTCTTTCAATTTCTAAAGAAGGACTAAAAACCTCAAAAGAACCTAGTGGCCTTGACCTAAAGGCTGCTCCTTTTAAAAACAAAGGCTTACTTGTGAACTTATGAGCAATATCAGCTCTACACATTATTAGAGCAACCGCACCTTCTCCAGGAGAACAAAACATATATTTTGTTAATGGATCAGAAACCATCATAGCATTTAGAATGGTATCTTTTGATACTGGATCACGTCTCCAAGCATTTGGATTTAAGGATGCATTATTAAATGCTTTTTCAGCAACAATAGCTAGAGAATCAGAAGTAATACCATAATCATGCATATAGCGTTGAATTTTCATCCCAAAAAATTGAGTTGTTAACATCAATCCAGTTTCTCCATACCACCTCTCAAGTCCTGAGGCTTCAGGATCAGCATTAAAAGCACCTCTTGGATGTTTATCAAAACCTACCGCCATACCAATATCAAATTGGCCTGATTTAATAGTTGTGTAAGCAGACAAAAGAGATGATCCACCAGTTGCACAACCATTTGAAACATTCATAAATGGGATACCAGTAAGACCTAAATCATTAACCATTGCATCAGCATTTCCAGCTGCTGAAGATCCTCCAAAGGCAAACTGAATATCACCCCATTCCATTTCTGCATCTGATAAGGCTTCGCGCGCAGCATGAACGCCCTGTTGCAAACCTGTCATACCTTCTGTTCTTCCAAAGGGATGAATTCCAATTCCTATTATTGCTACATCTGACATAATTTTCTCCTATAAATCTTTAGATGGTTTAAAGGAAAACATCATTAGATCTTCTCCATCTTCATTTTTAACAAATGGCTCTATTGAAAGCTCCATTTCCATTCCAATTTTTAAATCTTCTGCCTTAACTCCAGATAATCTTGACTCTACCATAATTTGTCCAGGTAATTCAATATATCCAACAGGATAAGGTTCAAAATCTTCAGGATTTTCTGTTCCTATGTATGGTGTTTTAGGCATAAATCTCTGCACAGTCCAAGTCCATAATGTACCTTTTGTCGATAATTCAACCTGCTCATGGGTATTTGATCTTTTTGCAGGAAAGAAATATCTACCTGTTTCACTGTCGCGACTACCTAATAATTTTGGCTTATCGGATGGCCAAGTAAAAAGATTGTCTGCTATTGGTTTTTGATTACTCATAAATTACGCTCCAAAATTAATTAATTTGTCTTTCACGACCTTCCCAGTAAGGGGCTCTTAATTCTTTCTTTAAAATTTTTCCAGACGGATTTCTAGGAAGTTCTGAAATAAAATCAACTGATTTGGGAGATTTAAATCCTGCAATTCTCTCTTTTGCAAAATTAATAATCTCTTCTTCAGATGCACTTTCACCTTCTTTTAAAACAACAACGGCCTTAACGGCCTCACCCCATCTATCATCAGGTATACCTATTACAGCAACATCACTAATTTTTTCATGACCAAAAATTGCACTTTCAACCTCAGCCGGATAAACATTTTCTCCACCTGAAACAATCATATCCTTAACTCTATCATGTACATATACATATCCATCTGAGTCCATATAACCAGCATCACCAGTTCTTAACCAGCCATCTTTTAAAGTTTTTGCTGTCTCGTCTGGGAGATTCCAGTAACCAAGCATATTTGATGTTGATCTTACCGCTATCTCACCAACTTCCCCTAAGGCAAGCTCTTTACTTTCATCATCTAAAATAGAAATTTCACAATGAGGGTATGCTTTACCAGCTGATTTCATTCTTTCGTTTCCTTCTATTGAATGATCCTCTGGTGGCAAATAGGTTACCGAACCACAAGTTTCTGTCATACCGTATAATTGAACAAAGCCACATTCAAAAACTTCCATAGCTTCTTTAAGTAAATCTAAAGGAATTGGTGAGGCTCCATATAATATGTATTTAATATTAGAGTAATCAGTTTTTCTTGAATGTGGATGATCTAAAACCATTTTCATTGCTGCAGGGACCATAAAAATCTTAGAAATTTTATATTTTCCTATTACTTCTAAAACATCTTCAGGTATGAATTCTTTCAAAACAACATTTTTTGCGCATGCATAAAGACCTTGTATTCCCCAACCAGCACCACCAATATGAAAACTTGGCATTGCTACTAAACTTGCATCATCTTCATTCCATTCACCAAATTCCATTCCTTTTTGGGGTTCTCGATTTCTTGAGGAATGAAAATTTCCATGAGTTAATTGAACACCTTTAGGGTTTCCGGTTGTACCTGAAGTATACATTTGAATAGCAACATCATCTAAGTTCGGTTGTCTTGAGCAAAGCTCATCGTTCTGCTGATCTATCCAAGATTGATAAGAAGACCATCCATCTCTTGATCCCGAAAGACAAATTACAGTTTCGACACTTGTTGATAGTTCTAATATTTTATCGGCCAAATCAAAAAACTCTTCGCCTACAAAAAGTACTTTTGCTCCACTATCATTTAAAATGTAAGCCACTTCTGGCGGAGCAAGCCTCCAATTAATTCCAACTACAACTGCATTTGCTTTTGTACAACCCAAAACTACTTCGTAAAATAAATCAGAATTCTTATCCATGAAAGCAACACGTTCTTGATTGGCTATTCCAATCTCAACTAATCCATTGGCAACTTTTTCAGTTCTAATATTAAAATCTTTATAAGATGTCTCTTTATCTTCATAAACAAATGCAGTTTGATCAGGGTTATGGGTAGCATGATACCTAGGTATGTCACTTAAAAAAACTATATCTTCATAATACGGCATTATGTCACCCCAAAAAAATTAGATTTATTTCTAATTACTATTTATAAACTTATCAAGTATGTTTTATAGTATGCAAATATAGCTTTTAAAGTTAAGTATTATTTTTCAAAGTGGAGTAAAAAATGGATTTAAGTTTCAAACCTGAATATGAAGATTTTCGAAAAGAAGTTGTTAAGTTTCTAGACTCTGAACTTACAAGTGAGTTAAGAGAGGCAGGAAAGCTAACTGCAAGCGTATTTAGCGAAGTTGAATACTCTTCCAAGTGGCATAAAATTCTTCACAAAAAAGGTTGGATTGGTGGAAAGTGGCCAAAAGAATACGGCGGTACTGGTTGGGACGATATGCAAAGATATATTTTTTCTACTGAATGTGCCAAGGCAGGCGCACCATCTCCAACAGCAATGGGATTAGCAATGGTTGGCCCTGTTCTTATGAAATATGGTACTCAAAAACAAAAAGATTTATACTTACCTAAAATTTTATCTGGTGAGGATTTCTGGTGCCAAGGGTATTCAGAGCCTGGTTCAGGATCAGATTTGGCATCCTTACAATGCAAGGCTGTAAAAAATGGAGATCACTATATTGTAAATGGAACAAAGATTTGGACAACACATGCTCAGCATGCAAATAGAATTTTTTGTCTAGTAAGAACAGATAATAGTGGTAAACCGCAACAAGGCATAACATTTTTACTTATTGATATGGATACTCCTGGTATCGAGATTAAACCAATAATCACAATGGCTGGTGATCATGAGGTTAATCAAACATTTTTTGATGATGTAAAGGTACCGATTGAAAATGTAGTTGGTGAAGAAAATGATGGATGGACAGTCGCAAAATACTTACTTGAGTTTGAAAGAGGCGGTAATTATGCAGCTGGTATTCAATCCAATATTAATAAAATTAAACAAATTGCATCTGTTGAAAGATCAGATACTGGCAATAGTTTGCTTGAAGACGATGCTTTTTTAAAATCATTATCTGAAACAGAAATAAAAGTTCAAGCACTTCTGATGACCGAGCATAGAATTATGGCTGATATTGCTGAAAGAGGTCATCCTGGTCCTGCTTCATCAATATTAAAATCTAGTGGATCTAATTTAAAACAGGAAGTAGATATGCTTACAGTTGAAGCAGTTGGTTACTATACCATGCCCCTACAGAATGAAGCTAGACAACCATTTTCAAATGTAGAAAAAATTGGTCCAGATCATGCTTTAACAGCTTTTCCTTCATACTTGAATAACCGAGCATCTACTATTTATGGTGGGTCAGATGAAGTTCAAAGAAATATAATGGCTAAATTTGTTCTTGGACTCTAAAATTTTATAAAAATGGATTTATCTGAATTAGAAAATTTATTTGGTGATAGATTAGTAACCTCTGAATCAGTTAGATCTCAACACAGCCATGATGAATCTTGGCATGTTCCTGAAAATCTTCCGGATGCAGTAGTTTTTCCTGAAACATCAAATGAAGTATCCAGAATAATTTCTTTTGCCTCTAAAAATAATATTCCTGTAATACCTTATGGAACTGGGACGGCACTCGAGGGTCATGTGCATGCTGTAAATGGCGGTATTACAATTGACTCAAGAAATATGAATAAAGTTATTCAGGTTAATATGGAAGATATGGATTGTAGAGTTCAAGCAGGTGTAACACGTGAAGAATTAAACTCCTTTTTGAGAGATACGGGATTATTCTTTCCAGTTGATCCGGGCGCTAATGCATCTATTGGGGGTATGTGTTCAACTGGAGCATCAGGAACAAATACAGTAAAATACGGTACTATTCGAGAACAAGTTATTGGCTTAGAGGTCATTATGCCTGATGGTAAAATAATCCAAACAGGTTCAAGGGCAAGGAAATCATCGGCTGGATATGATCTAACGCACCTAATGCTAGGATCAGAAGGAACGTTAGGATTTATTTCTGAAATTAGCCTAAGGTTACATGGAAGGCCTGAGGCTATTTCTGCTGGCGTATGTAGCTTTTCAGAGCTTGACGGAGCAGTAAATACTGTCATCGAAGCTATCCAAATTGGTCTTCCTCTATCTAGAATTGAACTTTTAGATGAGCTGCAAATTAAGGCTATTAATCAATACAAAAAAACTAGTCATGAAGAAAAACCCACTTTATTTATAGAAATTCATGGAACACCTCTTGGTGTTAGGGAGCAGATAGAAAAATTTGAAGAAATTGCTAAAGAAAATAGTTTAATTAATTTTAACTGGTCGGACCAGCAAGAAGAAATAGACAAACTTTGGAGTGCACGCCATAGCGCACTTTATGCTGCATTAAGTTTAGCACCTGGAAAAAAAAGTTTTACAACTGATATTTGTGTTCCGATTTCCTCTTTAACAGAATGTATTTTAGAAACAAAAAAAGATTTAGAATCCTCAACTATTATTGCTCCAATCGTTGGGCATGTTGGTGATGGAAACTTTCATTTGATTTTATTACTTGATCCTGAAAATGAAGATGAAGTTAACGAGGCAAAAGATATTAATGACAGACTCGTTACTAGAGCATTAAAGATGGGCGGAACATGTACAGGTGAACATGGAATAGGTTTGGGGAAAAAAGAACATCTAAGAAAAGAAAAAGGAATATCAGTAGACGTTATGGCTCAAATAAAAAAAGCACTTGATCCTAATAATATAATGAATCCCGGTAAAATATTTTAAACCACCGTACTTCAGGGGATAAAGTACGGTGGTTTTAGTCATTGGTTTTTCTTGGGGGGGAGGAAACCTATCTATGACTAGTTTTTAAATTCTGGGTAAGCATCCATTCCTAATTCCGAAATGTCTAACCCAATATTTTCTTCTTCTTCTGAAGGTCTCAAGCCATAGATGGCCTTAAGAGCAAACCATCCAATTCCACTGAGAATTACAGTAAAGAGACCAATTGATACAATACCAATTATCTGGGTTCCTATATCGCCACTTCCATTTAAGCCTGGAATTGCTACGGCTAAAGTTCCCCATATACCTGATACAAGATGAACTGAAATTGCGCCAACTACATCATCAATACCAATTTTATCTAAAAGAGGTATTGCAAGAGTTGTTAGAATACCACCAATAGCTCCTATAATCATTGCTTGTAATGGAGTTGCTACATCTGGACCTGCAGTTATTGCAACTAGACCAGCTAAGGCACCATTAAGAACAAATGTTAAATCAGTCTTTTTATAAAGAAGAATTGATAAAATAAGAGCTGCAACTAAACCAGCGCAAGCAGCCATGTTGGTATTTACGTAAACATTTGCTATTGCTGCAGCATCAGCGGCTGACCCTAAGGCTAATTGAGAACCGCCGTTAAACCCAAACCATCCAAACCATAGGATAAATGTACCTATAGTTGCTAGTGGAAGATTTGACCCTGGTATAGCATTAACCTGGCCATTTGGACCATATTTACCAATACGGGGACCAATAATCAAAGCACCTGTTAGTGCAGCCCAACCACCGACTGAATGAACAATTGTTGAACCTGCAAAATCAGAGAAACCCATCTCAGATAACCATCCGCCACCCCAAGTCCAAGAACCTTGAATTGGGTATATTATTCCAGTAAGGAAAATAGCAAAAATTAAGAAAGGTACTAATTTAATTCTCTCGGCAATAGTTCCACTAACAATAGACATAGCAGTTGCACAAAATACCATTTGGAAGAACCAATCTGACATTTTAGAATATCCGTCACCTGAGTCTACTGTTGTTTCAGGATTCCATAACGCTGCTGATCCAATGTAACCATTTACGTCATTATACATTAAACCGTAACCAATTAAGTAGAACATAATTCCAGCAAGACTATAGAGAGCAACATTTTTTAAGCATATTGTTGCAGTGTTTTTGGTTCTAACTAAACCAGCCTCAAGACAAGTAAAGCCTAATGCCATCAGCATAACTAGGAAGCCATGGACCAAGAAAGAAAATGTATTAAATACATAAGCTGTCTCTGCACTAACTTCTGCATTAGCTGTTCCAGTGAATACTAGGCAACTAAACCCGGCAATCACTAATACTTTTTTTATTAAATTTTTCATTTTAATTTCCAATTATTTATAAGTTAGATATTCAATTAGCCGCCAATAGAGTAAGTGATTACGAAGAATGGGTCACTGTCATCTCTACTGCTGTCAATTATTCCAAATGAGAATCCAGAGTCAAAATCAATTGAGATTCCGTAATCTGTTTCTTCATCGCCTGCGTCATAGTCGTAAAAACCAAGGTGAAAACTAATACCAATAGCTTCTGTAGCTGCGAAACCAGTATCAAGTGTATAATAAACGTCATCACCAAAATCCATATCCCAGTCAGCATCAGCCAAAATATTAGCCCCTATAGAAAAAGCTCCTATATCAGCAGAAATATTTACTTCACTAAAATCATACCCTTCATCAGTATTATCTGGGTAAGCATAATAAATATAACCAACACTTACAGGTCCAAAACTATACCCTGCATAAACATCTAATTCATAAGTAGCATTGTCACCAAAATCTACATTGGATACCCAAACGCCAGCAGAAAAACCAGATTCACCAGAAACATCGATACCACCTGAAACAGCAGCACCCTTACCTTGAGACATTCCTCGCCATATATATTCACTTGTTACAGCAGTATTCCACTCAACAGCAGCTAAGGCCATTCCCGACATAGTGACACTAAGAATCATTGCACATGCAAATTTTTTAATTTTATTTTGTGTCTTTTTAAAAATCATTTACTCCTCCATAAAGTTATTTGCGTAATTCGCATGTATTAATATGCAAGAAGGATACCAACTTTTTCTAATTATAAATTTTTGATGTAAAATAATGATAATTTTTATAAAAATTTATTAAATAAAGTTAAAATTTTATAATAAATTTAATGACTTATAAGATCTTCTATAAAATCTAGTCTATCCTGACCAAAAAACATTTCATCTCCAACAAAAACAGTTGGAGCTCCAAATATGCCTTTTTGAACTGCATTTTCAGTATTTAAAATTAATTTTTCTTTAACATTTTGATCTGAAATTCTTTCAATGAAATCATGCTGATCAAAACCATTATCTGTTAAAACTGTTTTCAATATTTCTATATCATTTAAATTTTTTGGTTTAATCCACATGTTTTCAAACATTACATTTACGTACTTTTTAAAGTCTCCATTGTTCTGATAAGAAACTGCTCCTCGCATTAAAGGAAGAGTGTTTACAGGAAAAAATGGGTTTCTCGCATAAGGAACTTTATATTTATCAGCAAATCTTTGAAGGTCTACCATCATGTACTTACCTTTTGCAGGAACTGCTGCAGGTGGACTATTTCCTGTAGCTTTAAAAATTCCTCCAAGGAGAATAGGATAAAAAATTAGCTCAGCATTGTTTCTCTCGGCCATTAAAGTAAGTTGTGTATAAGCTAGATAGGAAGTTGGACTTCCAAAGTCAAAATAGAAATCAATTTCTTTCATTTTATAAATCTCTCAATAAATGACCGCCATCAACAATAAGTGTTGAACCAGTTATATAGGAACCAGCGTCACTTACGAGTAATAAAAGCGCTCCATCCATTTCATCAATTGAACCAACTCTTCGCATTGGAATCCTTTTAATCATATCATTGCTTATATCAGAATCTATGAATTCTTTATTTATATCGGTTCTCATATAGCCTGGGGCTAATGAATTAACCCTTATCCCGTATTTTGCCCATTCTAATGCCATTTGTCTTGTTAAGTGAGAAAGGCCAGCTTTTGAAACACAATACACTCCGTTTCCTTTTTGAACTGCTTCACCCGTTATTGAGGAGATATTAAGCACATTTCCTCCACTTAAATCATTACTTCTTCTTCTCTTGACCCACTCTTTAGCTAAATACCATGGACCTCTCAAGTTAGTATTTATTACCGTATCCCAATCTTCAGAGGTTGTTCCATCAATAGATGCAACAGTTGTTGTCCCAGCATTATTCACTAGAATATCGATTTCATCTATTTCTTTACTTATAGACTCCAAACAATCTTGAACATTCTTTTCACTCGAAACATCAAGAGAGAAGCTTTTTGCAATTCCTCCAGATTCAGAAATTTTTTCTTCAGTTTCTTTTAATTTTTCTACTCTTCTAGCAGCTAAAGCAACTTTTGCTCCAGCCTTTGAAAGAGTCATTGCTAATGATGCACCAACTCCTGTTCCCGCACCAGTGACCAGAGCTGTTTTACCCTTTAGGCTAAATATTGATTCATTCATTTTATTACACCTATTTTTTGTAATTATTAATAATTTTCAATTTTGTCCTCAACCGCATGACCTTTTGCAGGTATCAATATTTGTCTTAGAAAAGTGCAAACAACTTTATTATCTTGATTAGTGCCTGTTGTTTTAATCTCAACTATACCTTGACCCTTCCTTGACTTTGACTCTCGTTTATCAAGAACCTCAGATGATCCATAAATTGTATCGCCGCAAAAGACAGGTAAAGTAAATTTCACATCAGTCATACCTAAATTAGCCACGGCTTTTTGACTGCAGTCTGAGACGCTCATACCAATTAAAAGAGATAAGGTATAAGTGGACACAACAAGATTTTGTTTAAATTCTGTACCTTTCCCAAACTCAGCATCAAAATGAAGTGGATGAGTATTAAGGGTCATAAGAGTGAACAAATGATTGTCATACTCTGTTACCGTTTTTCCAGGCCTATGCTCGTAAATATCGCCTACTTTAAAATCTTCGAAATATCGACCGAAAGTTTCGCGGTAATGATTAGGGCCAATTTCTTTTGAAAATTTAACCATTTTTTAAACCTTTTTTTAATTAATTAGAAATTGTGAATTTAGACATTTTAAATTGAAATTAATACTATTCATAAAAATGATAAATTCATAATACTTATTGCATATTAGTTTAATAAAATAATGTTATGATATATTTGATTCTGTTGTTAGGGCGGTAATGTTTTTAAATTATTTCAATACAGTAAAAAGAAAAACAAAAAATACTTTGATAATATTACTTCTAGTAACTATCTCAGGCTGCTCTTCAACTAAAGATAAATTTGAGAAAGATCTACCATCTCTTCCATCTGATTGGTCAACATCCTATCAATCTCTCAAAAATATAGACGCTTGGGTTGAAACCTTTAAAGACAAAGAATTAAAAAATATTATCATTGAAGCTATAGAAAATAATAGAAATCTTAGAGTTGCATCAAATAGACTAGATATTGCGAGAGCATCATCTAGAGCATCAATAGCACCCTTACTGCCGTCTATAAGCGCCTCCTTATCAAAAAATCAATTATCCACAACTATCGAAGCTAATGGTGATATTGATAGATTGTATTCATATAAGGATAGTTTAGGTGTTCAATTAAATTGGGAGGCTGATGTATGGGGAAGACTCTCAAGGCAATCTCGTGCTGCATATAGAGAGTCTGAGGCTGCCGAGGCTGATTATGAATTTGTAAAGCTTTCTATTGCTGGGATAACAGCTCAATCATGGTATATTTTTTCTGAAGCAAAGCTTCAAAAAGATTTGGCAGAAAGAAATCTTGAAACAAGATTAAGTACCCTAAAAAGAGTTGAAAATAGATATAAAAAAGGTATCGCGCAAAGTAGGGATTTAAGATTGGCAAGGTCACAATTAGAGTCTTCAAGAGCCGATCTGATCAATAGACAACAAATACTTTATGAAACCGCAAGGACTCTTGAGGTTATAATAGGAAGATATCCAAATGCTTCCATAACTCCTGGTGGCTTACCGAATTTACCGGAGAATCCAGATATTGGAACTCCCTCAGAGAGACTTCCACTAAGGCCAGATATCAGAGTATTAGAGGCTAGAATTGAGTCAGCTGGTTTACAGCTAACTTCCACTCGATTAGCGTTTTTACCCCGCCTATCACTTAACGCTCAATGGAGTACTTTAGATGATAATTGGTCTGATGCCCTTGAGCCAAAAAGATTAGCTGGTTCATTAATTGGCTCTTTAACTCAAAGTATTTTTCAGGGTGGAAAAAGAGTTGCAGACTCTCAAATCAAAAAAGCTCAATTGGAGTCTATTTTAGAGAATTACTCGCAAGCCCTCCTTGAAGCTGCTCAGGAAGCAGAGAATGCAATAGCTGCTGAAGAAACCTTAGAAAAAAGAGAAAATGCAATTAATAAATCTTTCAAGGAATCTAAAGCGGCAGAAGAATTAACTTTGGAGCAATATAATAGGGGTCTAAGTACAATTTTTGAACTTTTAGATTCACAATCAAGAAGACTTAATGCCGAAAGCCTTTTAATTAATGCAAAAAGATTAAGGCTTACAAATAGAATAAAAATGTATATGGCTATTGCAACACCTGCATTTGAAAGTGAAAAATAAATGAAAAAAATAATAAAAAAAATTTTGGGAACAAGATTTGCTCCACTATTTGTAATCTTTAGTGGCATATTGTTAGCTTTTATAATTTCTGTATCGAGCCCTAAACCAAAAAAAGGAATAGAATTTCCTAAACCCACACCTGTATTTTATGAAATATTAAAGAAACAAAATGTAACTCTTAAAATTAAAACTAATGGTGAAGTCAAACCACTAAATGAAATTAATTTAATATCACAAGTTTCAGGTAAAATAGTTGACGCAGCAGATGAATTTGTTGACGGTGGCATTATCCAAGCTAATACTCCTCTCATATGGATAGATGATAGAGATTATAAATTAGCAGTAATTTCTGCAGAATCTAATGTCGCCAAAGCAAAAAAATTACTCGAAAGAGAAATAGCTGAAAGCGAACTAGCTAAACGTGATTGGGAAGAATTAGGAATTGGTGATGCAAATCCTTTAACATTAAGAATACCTCAATTAAAAGAAGCTGAAGCAAATGTTAATGCAGCAAACGCAAATCTTGAAAGGGCTAAACTAAATTTAGAAAGAACTATTGTAACGCTTCCATTTGAAGGAATAATTAAGAAAAAAATTACAGGTATTGGTCAATTTGTTGGAGCTGGAAGTATATTAGCTTCTGCTTTTTCAACTGAACAGGTTCTAATTGCACTTCCCTTGACCGATACAGAGTTATCTTATCTTGGAGTTCCATTAGCTTATCAGGGAGAATTTAATTCGAGCCCAATGGTGAATTTTTATTCTTACGTGTCAGATAAAAAATATGAGTGGAAAGGAAGGATAACCAGAACAGCAGGATCTATAGATCCGCCAACAAGGTTAGTTTATGTTTATGCCGAAGTTATGAATCCATATGATCAAACTCCTCCTTTGGCTATTGGAATGTTCGTGGATGCTGAAATTGAAGGAAAAACAATTAATGATGCATTTCTAATACCCAACTCATCTATAACAAATGATGGAGCAATTTATACAATTGATGATGAAAATTATTTAAGAATAAAGAAAATAGAAATTTTTGGAGTTGTTAATGATTACTTGGTTGTCAAAGGGGATATTAATGAAGGTATGCGTGTTGTTGCCTCCCCTCTTAATACTGCGGAAGAAGGCATGGCTTTGACACCAATTTTACTAGATAAAGATATTGGCGGTTAGTTAATTATGTTAAAAATTATCTCATGGTGGGTTAGAAATTCAAAAGCTGCGAATCTGCTTATGGCTAGTATAATTATATTGGGGGTTATGACTTTTTCAAGAATAGAAAAAGAAGTATTTCCTATAATAACTGCGCCTATAGTTTCAGTGCAATATTCTTGGCCTGGAGCGTCTCCAAAAGAGATTGAAGATCAAGTCATTACAAGAGCTGAGGAGTCGCTTACTGATCTAGACGGAATAAAAAAAATAAGATCTGTTTCAAGAGAAAATTTTGGAACTATGTATGTTGAAGCAACGCTTGCAGCAAATATTGATACGCTTATTCAAGATGTAAAGAGAAAAGTTGATGCAATCACATCTATACCGCAAGATGTTTATCCTCCGATAGTTAGCGATGAATCATTTAGAATT
>JABHUT010000144.1 GCA_018658685.1 Alphaproteobacteria bacterium | reverse complement strand
GTGGTAGAGCACTCCATTGGTAATGGAGAGGTCAAGAGTTCGATTCTCTTCGTGGGCACCACAATTAAATATACTCAATATTAAACTTATAAATCCTATTTGTAATAGAAATATAACTTTATTTTAAATGTATTTTATATCTAATTTGAATAATAAAACTCCGATAATGTTAATTATAGAATCAATTTTAATTTTTTTAGATTAACTTTGCTAATTAAAATAAGGCAAATATAATAATACATAACTTTTAAATAACGGCTATTTATGAGGATTTTTACTGTTAATAATTTCAATTATGTCAAAAAAGTGGCAAAAAAAAGAAAGAATAGTTGACAAATACTGCGTAAAACGGTGGAATCAAAAAAAGTGGATATATACTAAATTATTCACATAACATGCAAGGGAGGAAATCGCATGCTTAATACTGCAAAAAACTTTCTAAGTGAAGTAGTATCACTGGGTCTTTTATTAATTGCTGTAGGAATCGTTCTACAGGTAATTTTTGGTTCAGCTGTTCCATTTGTTGGTGGTGACATTGTAGGTAACCTAACTGGCCTTATTGGTAGTCTAGGAGATGGTGGTCTTGTTGGTTTAATTTCAATCGGAATTATTCTATACCTTATCCAACGTGCTTAATTAAATTAAGTATAATAATTATTAAGGGGTATCGAGAGGTACCCCTTTTTTTATATATTTTTATCTAAAGGAAATTTTATGTCTAAATCTGGTAAATGTTTATGTGGTGATGTCAGTTTTACTTACGATTCTGATCCTGGAATATTTCTAATCTGTCATTGTACAGATTGCCAAAAGTCTACAGGAAGTCCTTTGGCATCTATAATTGTTATCCCTGAGAGTGATTTTAAAGTTAATGGCTCAACTGGAAGCTATGAGTGTGAAGCAAAAGTTACACGTTCATTTTGTAAAAATTGTGGTTCTCAAGTTTTTAGCAGAATTGCAAGTGCCCCTGGTGTCGTTGCAATTAAGACTGGTGTCCTTGATGAGCAACCGTCTATTAAACCTACTCTTGCTTGTTGGACTAAAAGTAAACCTGATTGGCTTGAAATCGAACACCCTGAGAATGTTTTTGAAGAAAATCCTGGATAATAGACATTCTGTCACACAGCTTTAATATTTATTGTGTAGTAATCTTTTTTATATTAATAACCAATCAACAGAAGTTGTGAAAATGATTAATGAAGAAAGACGTAAAATTTTAAAATTTTTTGGTACTAGCTTCCTCACTTTATCTGTAAGTCCCTATATTATTGGTGTTAACCAAGAGGCCCATGCAAATTCTAACAATAGTTTTAACAAGCATAGCCTTTTTAATCCTCGTTCAATTGGTTGGGACGATACTGGCCCTTTAAAGGAATCAGATTTGCGGGGTGTTTTTATTCCTGAAAGTTTATCATGTCGAATAATTGCTAGGTCTGGCGAAAAAGTTGCTAATAATTATAACTGGCATGGCTCACCAGACGGTGCATCTGTATTTCCATCAAGCGACGGTGGTTGGATTTATGTTAGTAATAGTGAGTTAGGCAATTCTCAAGGTGGTGCTGGTGCAATTAAATTTAATAAAAACGGTGAAATACAGGATGCTTATTCTATTTTAAAAAACTCAAGTAGGAATTGTTCAGGTGGATCTACCCCTTGGGAGACTTGGCTATCTTGCGAAGAGCATGATAAAGGAATTGTTTGGGAAACATCTCCATTTAAAGATAACATTCAATTTCCAAAGGCAAGAAAAATGTTAGGAGCCTTTCGTCATGAGGGCGCAGCTATTGATCCTTATAATAATTATATTTATATGACACACGATGATATGGAAGGATTATTTTATCGGTTTGTTCCTGGTGGAAAAGCTTATACAGAAAAATTTTATAATAATGGCGAACTTCAGGCTGCAAAGGTTAATAAGAACGGTTCTATTTCATGGTTAAAGGTGCCAGATCCATCCGCTAAAAATGAGTCGATTATAGATCAGATGCCTGAAGCAACATCCTTTGAAAGAGGGGAAGGAATTGCTTACTTTGAAGGTAAAATATTCTTCACTACTACAAATGATCATAGAGTTTGGCTTTACAACCCTGCAAAAAATAATCTTTCTATTTTTTATGATGGTAAAGGATACTTTGACAATACTAGCCCGCTTAAATGGTTACAAAGTTGGAGAAAAGGTAAGCAGGGAAAGGAACTTCGAAGCCCAGATCAGATAACTGTTAATAGTAATGGTTATCCGATTGTTGCTGAAGACGGTGATAATATGGAGTTGTGTTTTTTAGATCACAAAGGGTTTGCAAAGCCCTTGGTTCGAATAGATGGACATTGGTTGTCTGAAATTACAGGACCAGCTTTTTCACCCGATGGCTCGCGTTTATATTTTTCCTCCCAAAGAGGTAAGTCAGGATCACGTTCAACAGGAGGTATAACTTTTGAACTGAGAAGAAAAATTTAATTTATTTTTGCAATATCTTTTTAGCATTCTTTTCAAATTCTTTTATCTTTTCAGAATTTTCATCATCAGGAAGTTCTAGGGCTCTAGGTATCTGAACTCCTTTAATGCAAGCAGGCCTTAAGTTAATTTCATCCATCCATCTCTTTAAGTTGGGGAGATCCTCGATCTCAACCCCTGACCATTTGTGAATTCTAATCCACGACCAGTTTGCTATATCTGCTATTGAAAAGTCTTG
>JABHUT010000143.1 GCA_018658685.1 Alphaproteobacteria bacterium | reverse complement strand
TACAACCATCCCCAGTAAAATAATAACCATCATATTGAACAAAATATGTATCAATAAATCTTTTATGATCGCCGTATACTGTTCTCATTTGCCCAGGCCAACCCTCTGCAATACATAAATTACCTTCATTAGCATTACTCAGTTCTTTTCCATCAGAGTCTAGAAGCACTGGTAATATACCAGGTAAAGGCTTAGATGCGGAACCAGGTTTTAAATCTGTAGCCCCTGGCAGAGGCGAAATTAGTGTTGCACCTGTTTCAGTTTGCCACCAAGTATCTACTATTGGACATCTCTTTTCTCCAACCACATTGTAATACCATAACCATGCTTCGGGATTAATTGGCTCACCTACACTTCCAAGAAGTCTTAAGCTATTTCTTTTTGTTGACTTTACAGGTTGATCACCTTCTTTCATTAAGGCTCTGATGGCTGTAGGAGCTGTATAAAAGATATTTACTTCATGTTTATCGCATACCTGCCAAAAACGTGATGCATCAGGGTAGTTAGGTACCCCTTCAAACATGAGCGTTGTCGCCCCATTTGCTAATGGACCATAGACTATATAAGAATGTCCAGTAACCCAACCAACATCAGCACTACACCAATAAATATCACCTTGGTGGTAGTCGAAGATTATTTCATGAGTATATGATGCATAAACTAGATAACCGCCAGAGGTATGTAAAACCCCTTTAGGCTTACCTGTTGAACCAGATGTATAGAGTATGAACAGAGGATCTTCTGCATTCATTTCCTCAGGTTCACATTCATCACTAACATTTAATATTGCATCATGATACCAGATATCTCGGTCATTTTTCATGTCAACAAAACCATTTGTTCTATTAACAACAAAAACATTTTTTACATCAGGACATTTTTTTAACGCTTCATCAGTATTTTTCTTAAGAGGAATAGTTTTTCCACCCCTAATACCTTCATCAGCCGTTATTACATAATGTGAGTCACAATCTAGAATTCTTCCAGCTAAAGCTTCAGGAGAAAAACCTCCGAAAACGACTGAATGAACGGCGCCAATTCTACTGCAAGCAAGCATTGCGTATGCAGCCTCTGGGATCATTGGCATATAAAGGGTCACTCTATCACCTTTGGATACCCCATTATTTTTTAATGCATTTGCAAAACGACATACATTTTTATAAAGCTCTTTATAAGTTATATTTAAGCTTTCAGATGGGTCATCTCCTTCCCATATTATTGCTGTTTGATCTGCGCGATTTTTTAAGTGTCTATCAATACAATTTTCTGAAACATTTAATGTTCCGTCATAATACCAGTTGATATCAACTTTATTCTTAGACCACGTTACATCTTTTGTCTTTGTATAGGGCTTTATCCAGTCAATACGTTTACCAATTTCATGCCAAAATTTTACAGGATCTTTTTCAGCTTTTTTGTAAAGATCTTCATACATTTCTTTAGTTACGTGAGTATTTTCTTTATAACTTTCTGGTACTGGAAATATTTTTTCATCAGCCATAAAAGACACCTCTATTTTAATTTATTTTGCAATAATTTAATTACCCCAGAAAAATCTATACTGTCTTGTCCAAGATTTTCAATTTCTTCATAAATTGATGTTGCATTTGCCCCAAGTGGTGTCGATGAGGTTGTCATTGATGCTGCTTCTTGAGATAATCTTAAGTCTTTAAGCATTAATGCAGATGAAAATCCAGGCTTATAGTTATTATTAGCTGGACTAGATGGAACTGGTCCTGGAACAGGGCAATAACTAGTCATTGACCAACATTGACCAGATGCAGTTGATGAAATATCAAAAAAAGTTTGTGCATCTAGTCCTAAATTTTCTGCCAGGTTAAAAGCTTCAGCAGTTCCTATCATTGAAATACCTAGGAGCATATTATTACAGATTTTAGCTGCTTGTCCATTTCCAGAAAGGCCTGCATAAATTATGTTTCCTCCCATTATATCAAGATATTCTTTTGCATTATCAAATGCCTTTTTTTCACCACCAACCATAAATGTAAGTGTTCCAGCTTGAGCGCCGCCAACTCCTCCAGATACAGGAGCGTCAACTATTCTAAGATTTTTTTGTTCAGCTGCTTTTGAAACATCTCTAGCGGTTTCGACATCTATTGTTGAAGAGTCTATTAATAAAAGATTGTCTGGAGCATTTTCTATAAGACCTTCGTCTCCAAGATATACAGACCTCACAATCTTTCCTGATGGTAACATCGTTATAACAACATCTGAATTTTGAATCGTATGATTAATATCATTCGTCGACTTTCCTCCAGCATCTGTAAGAGTCTTTACTTGATCTTCTGCTAGATCAAAACCAGTAACAGAATGACCACTTTTTAGTAAATTCATCGCCATGGGAAGACCCATATTACCTAATCCAATAAATGTAACTTCAGCCATAATCTCTACTCCTTTAATCAAAAATTAGCTCATTATTATCTAATGAGTTAAAAAATTCATTTACAAAATCGTCCTTAACATCATTAATTTTATTTGGTTTCCAGTTTGGTTTATTATCTTTGTCAATTATTAAAGCCCTAACACCCTCATAAAAATCATGATCATTCATAACTTTATTAACCATCCTAAATTCCATCTTCATACATTCTTCGAAATTCAGTTTAGAGCCGAGATGCAAACTCTTTAATGCAATTTTTATAGCAGTTGGCGATTTTGTTTGAATCATTGATAGGAACTTATTTGAAAGATCTGAGTCTTTCTCAATAAGGTTTGATATGATCTTTTCTATACTATCCCCATCAAAAACTTCGTTACAAAGAAAGCTAATTTCTTCGAACTCTGATTTACCTGGATCAGATTCAAATTGTTTAATTATACTGTCAACATTATCATTTTGAGATAAAGCCTTGATTATATCATTGAAGTTTTTTGAATGAACAAAATTAGTTGCTGTTCCTAAAAAGATAGCGTCCTGAGCTTTAATTCTACTACCAGTTAGGGCTAAATAAGCTCCTGCATTGTACCCAAGTCTTGAAAGAAAATATGTTCCGCCGACATCAGGAAATAAGCCAATTCCGGTTTCAGGCATTGCAAATGAATAATTTTCTCCAGCAATTCTATGACTTCCGTGAACTGAGAGACCAACACCACCTCCCATAACTATTCCATTAACTAGGGATATATATGGTTTAGGGTATCTTTTGATATAACGATTTAAGATATACTCTTCTCTGTAAAACCCTGTGGCCTCATCATCATTATTTCTTCCCCAATCATGAAGAGCTCTTATATCTCCTCCAGCACAAAAGGCTTTTTCACCTTCAGCAATTATCGCGACACTTTTAATTGATTGAGATCTTTCCCATTTAACCATCTGTGGGTGAATTGCCCTTACCATTGATAGAGTGAGTGCATTTAATGCCTTAGGTCTGTTGAGTCTTATTAGCCCAAGAGATCCGTTTTCTTCAAAGAAAACCTCTTTATCTGTCATTGATTTTCCTTGAGGATCTCTCTAGAAATAATGACTTTCATTATTTCATTGGTTCCTTCAAGAATTTGGTGAACTCTGACATCACGTAAATTTCTTTCTAATGGATAATCCTTAAGGTATCCATAACCTCCATGGATTTGAAGAGCCTCATTAACTATTTTAAAACCTAAGTCAGTTACAAACCGTTTAGCCATTGCAGCAGATTTTGTTTTATCAGGAGTATTTTCATCGACCTTAACTGCTGCACTTCTTAACATCAAACGAGACGCTTCAAGTTCTGTTGCCATATCTGCAAGTTTAAATTGTATTGACTGAAAGTCTTGAAGTTTATTTCCAAATTGCTCTCTATCACCAACATATTCAACTGCTCTTTCAAATGCAGATTGAGCGGTTCCAAGAGAGCATGCAGCAATATTCAGCCTTCCTCCATCTAAACCTTTCATTGCTATTTTAAAACCATCACCTTCTTTTCCTAAGAGATTTTTAACTGGGACTCTACAATCTTCGAATATTACTTGAGCTGTCGGCTGAGAATTCCATCCCATTTTTTTTTCTTGTGCTCCAAATGATATACCTGGGCAATCCTTTTCAATCATTAGTGTTGAAATACCAGATGAAGATTGATCCCCAGTTCTTACCATTGTCACATAAACATCAGAATACCCACCCCCTGAAATAAAAGATTTTGTTCCATTTACTATATAGTGATCACCATCTCTAACTGCCTTAGTCTTTAGATTTCCTGCATCTGAACCAGCACCAGCTTCTGTAAGGCAATAAGATGCTATCTTTTTCATTGTACATAAATCTGGAACAATACTTTCTTTAAGCTCGCTTGACCCAAAACTATCAATCATCCAATTGGCCATATTGTGAATAGATAAAAAGGCTGCCGTAGAGGTACAGCCATGACTCAATGACTCAAAGATAAGAGTTGAATCGAGTCGTGACAAACCTGAGCCACCTAAATCTGGATTCACATAAATTCCTCCAAACCCAAGCTCTGCTAATTCTCTTAAAGTATCTATAGGGAATATTTTTTCTTCATCCCATTTTTCGGCATTTGGAGCCATCTTTTTAACAGCAAAATCTTTTGCCATATCATAAAAGGCTGTTTGTTCTTCAGATAGTTGCATTTTTTAAACCATAGTTAATTAATAAATAGGATTAAATTTTAAAAAGGACTTTTAATTAAATATAATCTCTTTAGTTTATTTTATCCATTACATCTCCAAACAAATCTTCATCAGACATAAGTTCTTTGCTTTGAGATAATGGTTTAGAAACCCAAGTTTCATTAATTAAATCACGCCAGGAAATATTATTATTTGTTCCATTTCC
>JABHUT010000025.1 GCA_018658685.1 Alphaproteobacteria bacterium | reverse complement strand
TAAAAAAAAGTTAATACAAATGTATTAATTTATTTACATACTAATACAAATGTATTAAATTTATCATGATAAATTTCCTTCCCGGTTTTTTATTACAATAAAATAAGGCCTTATGGTGGGAATATACTTGGAAACAATTATATTCTTTACTATAGGGCTAAATTTTATTAAAAGATGGGAGCTTTTTAAGAATCATAATGGGGAAAAAAATATGATTAAAAAAATTATTACTAACTTCAACTATACTGTTATTGCAGTTTCTGTTGCTTTATTTGGCTTTAATTCATTTACGAATGAAGCTGTAGCGCAGGATGCTGAGGTAAATAGCCTAGCTATTGAAGAAATTATTGTTACTGCTAGAAAGAAAGAAGAGTCTATTCAAGACGTTCCAATGGCTGTTACAGCTATTACCGATCAACTTCGTGAAAGTAGCGTTCGTCGTATTGAAGACATTCAAGCATTTGCACCAAATTTATTTATTAATAGAACACCTGGTATTGGTAGTGGTGCAGCTATCACAATTAGAGGTGTAGCATCACTTGAAAGTGATAAAAGTTATGAACCTGCAATTGGTGTTGTTATGGACGGAATGTTCTTAGGTACATCAAGTGGCGTACTTTTAGATAACTTTGACATTGAGCGTATTGAGGTTCTTCGTGGACCGCAAGGAACACTATTTGGTAAAAATACAACTGGTGGTATTCTTAATGTTATTAGAACTCCAGTTTCTTTAAATGAAATGGGTGCTGATCTAAGCGTTACTGTTGGTGATTTTGGTCGTCAAGATATTAAGGCTGTTGTTCAATTACCTATTATTGAAGATAAGCTTGGCCTAAAACTTTTTGCTGCAAGTATTGAACATGACGGTCATGTTTACAATACATACAGTAACAAACCTGCTGGTGGAGACGATAAGAAAAATTATGGTTTTACAGCTCTCTGGGAGCCCAATGAAAACTTTAGCTTAAAACTTCATCATGAAATTATGGAAGACCAAAGTGAGCAAGGCGTATACGTTAATAGAAACCCTGTTGGTTTTTTAACATGTACGATTACTCAAATTGGTTTTGATCCTAATAACGGTTGTGAAAAAGATGCTAATGATGGACCTGATACAGTTGAATCAGATGCTTCAAACTTTAGTGATAATGAATATGAGTCAACAATTATAACTGCAAATTATGATACAGAAAATTTCTTATATACTTATATTTATTCTACAAGAGATATGGATGAGCAAAACATGCAAGATTTTGATGGTTCTGCTGCCCGTCTTTTGAGAATGAATTACTTTAATGAGTGGGAACAAACTAGTCATGAATTTAGATTAACATCACAGTTCTCTGAAAAGTTTCAATTTATAGCTGGTATATATGATTGGGAAGTTGATTATGCCCAGGCTTGGGATGTTTATGACCTATTCTATCAACTGTCACGTTTAGGTGCTTGGCCACAAGATGTAAGAAGTGGTACTGCTGTTCCTTGGAGTAGTGATGTTGCTAGCTCAAATGGTCAAAGTCAAACTACAGAGTCTATTGCTGCATTCTTTTCAATTGATGTGTTTTTAACTGATCAGTGGACATTAACTTTAGGCGCTCGTTGGACCGAAGAAGAAAAAGACTTCATAGGTGGTAATGCTGGTGTTGGTTATTATCCAGATCAAGGCGAACCTAGACCTGCTCTTGTTAATCCAGTTCCTTATTCAGGAAAGTGGGATGAAACTACACCAAAAATTGGTGTTCGATATCAGCCAAATGATGATTTAATGGTTTATGCTAGTTACAGTGAAGGTTTTAAAAGTGGTGGATTCTTTGGTCGTCAGGCTAATTTTGACATCTACGCTGGTTATGAGCCAGAATATGTTAAAAACATGGAGCTAGGTTGGAAATCAACATTACAAGATGGAAGAATGATCTTAAATGGTGCAATCTTTAAATCTGAATATGATGATAAACAAGAGTCTATTCTAATACCTGTTGATTTAACTAATGTTGCAACTGTTGTTCGTAACGCTGCTTCAATGGAGATGATGGGTTTTGAATTAGAATTACAGTATCAAGTTACTGCAGCTTGGGACCTTATGGTTACATATGGTTATCTTGAAGCGGAATACAAAGATTATCTTGCTGATCTAAATGGTGACAATGTTATCACTGATAATTCTGGTCTTATTCCTCGTAATACTCCAGAAAATACATTTGGTTTTACAACGTCATATACTACTCAAGTTGGTAATGGTGAATTAAAAGGAAGACTTTCTTATCGCTTCAGAGATGAGATGAATACTGATTCTTCTAATAATGTATTAGGTGACTTGGACAGTATTGAAAATATTAATGCTACCATTAGCTATTCACTTGAGAATTATAGTGTAACAGTATGGGGAAGAAACCTTACTGATGAAAGAGAACAAAGATGGGCAACTATTGCTCCATTAACTTCTCGTGGTTGGTGGAATGAACCAGCTACATTTGGTATTACGTTTGCAGCGTCTTATTAAAAGTAGTTACTAAATAAAGTTAATTAAAGGGCGCTTCATGCGCCCTTTTTT
>JABHUT010000024.1 GCA_018658685.1 Alphaproteobacteria bacterium | reverse complement strand
TATTTTTTATATATAGAATTTTAGATATGCAAGCAAAGCTAAAGCTGTGAACACTGGAAAGAGAAATAGACATATAATTCTAAACATTGTTATTTAATTGAAGAATTTAATGATTAATGCAAGTAAAAATTAAACAAAGGTAAATATAATGATATGCGTTTTGGTAAAGATAAAAGTTAAGAAAGGTCGACAAAAAGAATTTGAAAGAATATTTAAATCCCTTTCCAAAGAGATTAAAGAAAAAGAAAGGGGTAATATTTTTTACCAAGTTGCCAAGGATAGAGAAAACCCTTTAAAATATGTTATTTTAGAAAATTTTTTAGATACTAAAAGTATTAAAGAGCATTCAAAAAGTAAGCACGTAAATGATGCAAGAACGTTATTTAATGATTGTCTAGACGGTGATCCAATTATTAGACATTTTGATTCATTGTAATTATAAATATTTTTCAGCAAAAGGATTTTTATGAAAAATACTTCAGATTATATTGCTTCTCCTTGCATTGGTGTATGCATGTTACAAAAAATAAATAATGTTACTTCCTGCACTGGTTGCAAAAGAACACCAAATGAAATACGTAATTGGACGATTCTCACAAATAAACAAAGAGAAGATATAATTACTGAACTTAAAAGTAGATAAAATTAATAAATAAAAGGAAGGGATAAATTACACTTAATACATAGGTTTTTTGATAAATCTTTTATAGGGTTAGCAAAATCACAATTATAGCAAACTATATGGCCATTCCTTTCATTTGAAATTTTTTTTTCTTTTTTATTATTTAATTTATTCAATAATTTATATCCATCTTCTTACCTTAGAACAGTACTCTTTATAACTTTCCCCAAATAATTCAATCAACGCCTCTTCTTCGGGAATAATTTGAAAAATAGTTATATAAAATATAAATAATGGTCCATAAATAACAAGTCCAAATAAAGATGAAAAATTAAAAGAAAATGATATCAATATAAGGAAAAGCCCTAGATACATTGGATTACGCGTAAACTTAAAAACACCCTTACTTACAAGATTAGTGGCATTTTTAGGCTTCATTGGATTAACAGTAGTTTCTAAAATTTTAAACTCTCTGTTGGCAAAAAAAATCAATAAAATACCTGACACTAAAAATAATATAAATAAAGTTTTTTGAATATGAGGATGGAGATAAAAAAAACCTAAGTAATCTTTTGATAGGTAGGTAAGTAAAATTGAGATTATCGCAACGATTGGTGGTGGTATTTTTGTTTTCATTAAATCTCTCCAATATTTCTATAGATACTTATACTTTAAGAAATTATCCATTTCCAAAAAATATAAGTTACAGAAAGCCATAAAATAGTTCCACAAAGCAATTTAGCAAAAAACATTCTTACTCTCCCCAAGTATTTATAATTTATATTACACCTAATTTTTCCATAGAAAGCTCAGCCCATTCCTCTGACCCCTCAGTATCACCATCACACTCTTGCCTGTCTAAAACTTTTTTAGCTCCAAGCTCTTCAAGTCTTGCATCAACTTTTTTACCAGCACCACAAAAATCATGATGAGAACTATCTCCTAAAGCACAAACACTATATTCTGTAGCACTCAGATCTAGTTCGCTCTCTAATAGTTCATTCCAAAATTCTTCACCCATCATAGGAAGATCACCGTCTCCTGTAGTACTTGTAATAATCAATAACTTGTTCATGGTCTGGAGGTCATTCATTGAAACACTATCCATTCCAAATTGAATAACATCTACGCCCTTTTCTTTTGCTATTGCCTCAGTTCTATCAGCAACATCCATTGCTGTCCCCATTTCTGAAGCATATATAATATTTAGTTTAACCATTATTGATTCCTTAAATTTATAAATTAACTTTTAAAAATCTTGAGCTGTTGGTCTTAAGACTATTTCATTTGCGGCAACACCAGGTTTTTGCTCCAGAGAGTAAATTATCGCATCAGCTATTCTTTCAGCTGGCTGAGCAAGATTGGCATATTTAGCTTCACTCATCAAATATTCTAACATTTTTTCATCCTTAATTGATGCTCCAAGCTCTGTTTCAAAAGCGCCTGGAAAAATACAGGTCACTTGAAGTTTTCCATCGCTTTCTATTCTTAGGCCTTCTGAAATGGCTCCAACAGCAAATTTAGTTGCAGAATAAACTGCACTGCCAGGGATCAATCTTTTTCCAGCGACTGATGAGATATTAATTATTTGTCCACTTCCCCTCTCCATCATATGAGAATAAACTGCATCAATCGCATATAATAC
>JABHUT010000142.1 GCA_018658685.1 Alphaproteobacteria bacterium | reverse complement strand
CTCCAATTGCCATAATAATAAGAGCTGTTTGCCATCCATAGGGCACTAAAAACTCTCTAGCAACAGGGATAAGTAAAAATTGACCAGCAGATCCAGCTGCCGTTCCAATACCTAATGCCATAGCTCTTTTTTCTGGTGAAACCATTCTTGCCATAGCTGGAAGTACGACCCCTAAACCAGTTCCTGAAATACCCATACCAATTAGAATTCCTGCACCTATATGAAGACTCATAAAGCTATCTGCAGTGGCTGTAATATAGAGGCCGAGTGAATAAAAGAGAGTTCCTACTACAATGACTCGAGACGTTCCAAATTTATCAGCAAATGCTCCAGCAATAGGCTGAGATAATCCCCAAAAAAGATTTTGAAGGGCCAACGAGAATGCAAAAACTTCTCGACCATATCCAAAAGTTTCTGAAACGGGTTTAAGAAATAGGCCGAGGGATGATCTAAATCCAAAATTAATTGCCAATAGAACACAAGCTAAGGCAATCGCAAAGCTTAATATTTTTTTGTGTTGTGACATATAAATATCATTATCTAAAGTTGGGTCAGTATAACCATAATTTCATGCATTCAAGTATTTTAAAAAAATCTTACATACATTGCATATATTTCAGGATTTAAGGTAACAGAAGAAAATATTTCTCTCCATTGATAGATAATTTAGAAAATAACTGCTTTTTTTTCAAGTAATAAAAATACATACAATTAATTACTATAATTCGTAAAAAGTAATAATCACATTATTACAATTAAGAACCTGCCAAGGGGCGTTGCATTAAGGTATTACCTAATCAGGCTTGGCATTCATAACGACGCTCATTTTTTTAACCTAACGGGAGAACAAATGAGTAGATCTGCCATTCAAAATAATGATTTTCAAGTAACTAACCTTAATTTAAAGTATTTAGGTGAACAAATATGAGTTTAAATATGAAGAACCTATTAACTCATATGCACCATAATAAGTTACCAAAAGAGTATCAAGCTAAGGAAGACCCTGATGCTGTTAGAGTTTCTGAATATTGGGGAAAAAAATCTAATCAAATTCAAAGTCCTAACATTAGTTTTGAGTTTTTCCCACCTAGATCAGAATCTGCAAAAAAATCTTTTAAAGAAACGTATATCAAACTAAACAGCATAAATCCTAAGCATTATTCTGTCACATTTGGTGCTAATGGAAAATCTCAAGACGCAACTTTTGATACGATAGTTAACCTTTCAGAAGATACTAACATTCCACTGACACCTCATCTTACATGTGTAGATACAAAGAAAGAACAAGTCACTGAATTAATTGATAAATATATTGGTCACGGTGTAAGTCAAGTGATGGTTCTTAAAGGTGATCGTCCGAGCAAACCTATGTATAAGGGAGACTTTAAATATGCAAATGAGATGGTTAAATTCATTAAAGAGCATTATGATAATTTAGATATTCTTGTTGCAGCTTATCCTGAAAAGCATCCGCACTCAATGAATGTTGGATCAGATATTGATTTTTTTGTTGACAAAGTTAATTCAGGTGCAACTGAGGCGATCACACAATACTTTTATAATATAGATGCATATTTCTATTTTATAGATGAACTTCAAAAAAGAAATATTGATATTCCAATTACACCTGGAATAATGCCAATAACTAATTTTGAGCAACTCATAGATTTTTCAAAAATCTGTGGTACTGAAATACCAACATGGATTTTTAATCGTTTAAAACTTTATAGAAATGACTCAGAGAGCTTGAAAAGTTTTGGACAAGAGGTTGTAAGTCAAATGTGTTTAAACCTCAAGGAAAATGGAGTTAATAGTTTTCATTTCTATAGCATGAATAAATCCGAACCAGGTCTATCCATAGCGAAAGCTATTATTTGATATAAGTATATAAGTACTAATAAATATGATTTATTTCAATTCCCCATTCTTGTTATAAATTTTCATTAATATACTTAGTGCTTGTTTTAATAAACTGATATAGAGGTTAGATGATGCGTGTTCTTGTTTTTCAGCATGTCGATTGTGAGCATCCAGGGTCATTGAGACAGTTCCTTTCTGATGATGGGATTGAGTGGGATCCTGTATATCTTCATCGTGGAGATTCAATCCCTAGTTTTGATAATTATGATGCACTATGGGTTATGGGTGGACCGATGGATGTATGGGACATTGAAGAAAATCCTTGGCTGGTTGACGAAAAGGCAGCAATTAGGCATTGGGTTGCTGAGCTAGGAAAACCTTACCTTGGTTTATGTCTGGGTCATCAATTGCTTGCAGATGCATTAGGTGGCACATGTGGTCCACAAAAAATTCCTGAAATTGGAGTTCTTGAAGTTGAATTAACGGAAGAGGGAAAGAAAGATCCACTATTTTTCGGTACAGCCCCTAAACAGCAATGTCTTCAATGGCACTCAGTTCGCG
>JABHUT010000023.1 GCA_018658685.1 Alphaproteobacteria bacterium | reverse complement strand
GTTGCTGAAGACGGTGATAATATGGAGTTGTGTTTTTTAGATCACAAAGGGTTTGCAAAGCCCTTGGTTCGAATAGATGGACATTGGTTGTCTGAAATTACAGGACCAGCTTTTTCACCTGATGGTTCGCGTTTATATTTTTCCTCCCAAAGAGGTAAGTCAGGATCACGTTCAACAGGAGGTATAACTTTTGAACTGAGTAGAAAAATTTAATTTATTTTTGCAATATCTTTTTAGCATTCTTTTCAAATTCTTTTATTTTTTCAGAATTTTCATCATCAGGAAGTTCTAGGGCCCTAGGTATTTCAACTCCTTTAATGCAAGCAGGCCTTAAGTTAATTTCATCCATCCATCTTTTTAAGTTGGGGAGATCCTCGATCTCAACTCCTGACCATTTGTGAATTCTAATCCACGACCAGTTTGCTATATCTGCTATTGAAAAGTCTTGTGCTAAATATTGATTTGACTCAAGGTGTTTATCTATAACTGTAAATAATCTTTTACTTTCATTCTGGTAGCGATCAATTACAGATTGAAGTTTCTCTGGAAAATACCGATAAAATACATTTGCTTGGCCCATCATAGGACCTATCCCCCCCATTTGAAACATCAACCATTGCAAGACCTCTGATTTTTTTGCAGGATCAGAAGGAAGAAGTTTTCCAGTTTTTTCTGCCAAATAAATCATTATTGCACCTGATTCAAATATAGCTAAATTATTTTCTTCACGATCAATTATTGCTGGAATTCTTCCATTTGGGTTTATCTTTAAGAAAGATTTTTTTTTCTGATCCCCTTTGATTAAATCTATTTCTTTAACTTTATAAGGCATTGATAGCTCTTCTAAAGTTATAGAAACTTTCCAACCATTGGGTGTTGATGCAGTATAAAGGTCAATCATTAGGAAACTCTTTTAATTTAATAGCTAAGAAATAAAAAAGATTACATCAAATTATTAATTGATCAACTCTTAATATAATCATTGACGCAATGTAAATCGCTTGTAAGGTTTGTGTCTATGAGAAAATTAACAGTTCCTATTTTGACTGCTTATGCTGGTCTCGCGGTTCCTCTTGCGGCGCTAGGATTACCCTTAGTCGTATATTTACCTCCATTTTATGCTGGTCCAGTAGGTCTAGGCGTTGGTACTGTAGGTATAATCTTTATGATAGCTCGTTTTTGGGATATTTTTACTGATCCAATTATGGGAATGATTGTAGATCGCTATCCAAGTCGATGGGGTAAAAGAAAACATTGGATAGCTATAGGTGTCCCAGTTTTATTAATAGCCTCTTGGTATATTTTTTTTCCTAATGGTAATCAGCCAGCAATTTATTTAGGATTTTGGCTTTTTATTTTATATTTAGCTTTCACTTTTGTTGGGCTAACTCAGCAAGCCTGGGGTGTTGACATTTCTCAAAGTTACAATGATCGTTCACGGGTCTATGGATGGAGAGAAATAGGATCAATTTTTGGAATGATGTCCGTTCTAGCTTTGCCAGCAATTCTAGAAAGTTCAGGAGCTAACTTCACAGAGATGGTTAGCGGGATGGGTTATTTTTTTATAATTGCACTTCCCTTAACAGCATTATTTGGTTTGTTAATTATTCCTGATGATAAGAAATCAGAAGGAACTAGTTTTCCAAAATTAAAAGAAATACCAATGTTATTGAAGGGGAATAGACCGCTCCAGAGAACTTTAGCAATAGAATTTTTATGTAGTAGCGCCTCTTCAATCTCTGGTGCTACTTATATTTATCTAGCAAGGTATGTTTTTGATATGGGTGATATTTCTAGCAGAATATTATTTTTATATTTTCTTGCAGGACTTTTAATTATGCCATTTTGGATGAAATTGTCTTATTTAATCGGTAAATCAAAAACCCTTCTTCTATCAACATTACTTTGCTCGCTTACTTTATCAGCCTATATTTTTATTGATACCAAAGATGCACTTCCAGTTTTAATTTTACTAACAATTCTCTATGGGATTGGATATGGCGCTCCATTTACTCTCACAAGAGCTTTAATGGCAGATATAGTAGATGCAGATGAGCTAAGGACTGAAAAAAAACGACCTGGATTATTTTATTCTATTTTAACAACTTTTTCAAAAGTAGGTGCTGCAATAGCAGTTGGTGCCGTATATTCATATTTAGAATGGAATGGTTTTAAACCAGGAGAGGTTGCATCAGAAGAGGTTCAAGGTATTATATTATTTGTTTTTGCTGTCTTACCAATGTTTTTATACTTTGTGGCATCTTTTTTATGTATTGGCTACGAATTAACTTCTGTAAAACATAAAGAGATTCAAAAAGCACTTGAGGAAAGATCTAATTTAAGTAACTTATAAATATAAATTAATATTAAAGAGAGGAAATTAAAATGAGTGGACCATTAGAGGGTGTTAAAATTATTGATCTTTCGACAGTTGTTTCTGGGCCTTTAGCAGGATCTTTGCTTGGTGATCAAGGTGCTGATGTTGTTAAGATTGAATCCCCTAATAGACCTGATAATGCAAGATTTATGGGGCCAATACGAGGAGAAAATGGAGCATTATTTGCTGCTGCCAATAGATCAAAAAGAAGTCTTGCACTTGATTTAAAAAAAGAAGGATCTTTAGATGTTTTTTATAAATTAGTTGAAGGTGCCGATGTTGTTCTTGATAATTTCCGGCCTGGAATTTTAAAAAAGCTAGGCCTAGAGTATGAAGACTTAAAAAAATATAATTCAAAAATCATTCAGTTATCAATTACAGGTTACGGGACCGATGGGCCATACTCTAAAAGAAGAGTTTATGATCCTTTAATTCAAGCAACTTCTGGTATTGCAGAAGCCCAATCTGTTGATGGCAAGCCAAAATTTGTAAAAACTCTAATGTTTGATAAGATTACATCATTAACAGCAGCTCAATCAATAACAGCCGCTTTGTTTGCGAGAGAAAGAACAAATGAAGGTCAAAAAATAAACCTTTCTATGCTAGACGCAGCTCTTTACTTTATGTGGTCAGATAATATGTATAATTTTACATGGGAAGGTGAGGGTTGGAACCCTATGCCTAATATTGCTGATTTTTATGAACCCGTTAAAACTAAGGATGGTTACATAGCTCTCGTCTCAATCAATGATATAGAATTTGCTGGTGCTTGTAAGGCTATTGATAGAGAGGATCTTTTAGTTGATGAAAGATTTTCTACAATGGAAAATCGAATGATGAATGTGATGGAATTACAAAAAATATTATTACACGAGTACACTTTATTTACCTCAGAAGAACTTGTTGAGCGGATGGATAAAAATGATGTTGCTTCAGCTGTTATTAATAAGCTAGGTGATGTTATTGACGATCCTCAAGTTTCTAATAATGAAACTATTGTCAGTACTAAGAGGGATGAAAAGAATTCCATGCAAAGCCCAAGGTCACCCGCGCGATTTGGTTTAGCATCTCCTTCACCTGAATATAGATTTATGCCAAATCTTGGCGAGCATTCTAAAGAAGTTTTGCTTGAGTATGGTTTTTCAGATGAAGAGATTAATAATTTAGCTATTCAAAATATAATATCTGTAAGATAAATGATAAGTATTAGAGGAAAATTCTGGTTTAATATTTTGAGACTCTTTCGTTGGAGGCTTGGATCTCTTTTAAAAGTTACACAAGAAAAAAAACAAAAAAATAAATTGGAATTTTGGCGCAAAGCTAAAAATTTTAATATTTCTGATATCTCTTTCAATGATTTTAAAGTAATCAAATTTATTCCTAAAAATAATATTGAAGGTAATTTCATTATTTATCTTCACGGAGGAGGCTACGTTGCCTGTGGTCCTGAAACTCATGCATCTATTGTAACTCAATTATCAAGCCACTCTAGGACAACAGTTTTATTTCCTGTTTATCGCCTTGCACCAAAATTTCCTTTTCCATCTGCAATTGATGATTGTTTAATCGTCTATAAAGATTTGCTTGAAAAGGGAGTTGAAGCAAAAAATATTTCTTTAGTTGGTGATTCGGCTGGGGGTGGTTTAGTAATGGCTCTACTTCAGATACTTTCTAAAGAAAAAATTGATTTTCCTTCATCAGCAATTCTTATATCTCCTTGGACTGACTTAACTTTATCAGGTGAATCGATGAAAGAAAGGGCGAGAAGAGATCCAATGCTTCATCCGGGTAAAGAAATGGATGGTGTTGTTAAAGCATATACCGGAGATGAAGATCCAAGAAATCCTCTTATTTCATCTATTTTTTCTAATGACCTTTTATTTCCTCCTATTCAGATCCACGTCGGAAGTGAAGAGGTTTTATATGACGATGCAATTCGCCTTTATAATAAGATAAAACAAAAAGACGGTAATATTGTTGAATTAAGAGAATGGGATGGCTTATTCCATGTTTTTAATATTTTTTGCAAAGGTTTTTTAGCTATTCCCGAGGCAAAAATTGCTAATCAAGAAATAGTTGATTTTATTAAAAAATATTATCCTAAGAAGTAAGGGACTAATGTTAGGGCTATTAAGGTAACAAGAATCAGGCCTAGAATATTTAATGCAAATCCAGCTTTAATCATTTGATTTACCTTAAATAGGTTCGAACCATAAACTATTAGATTTGGAGGTGTTGCAACTGGAAGCATGAATGCACAACTAGCAGCTAGAGTTATAGATGCAGTTAATACAAGAGGGCTCTCACCCAAACCAATAGCCATAGCGGCTATGACTGGAAGAAAAACGCTTGTTGTTGCTAAGTTGGAGGTAAGCTCTGTTAAAAATATAATTAATCCAACTGAAGCTAAAACAAGAATAATTAAACCTAAAGAACCTAATGGCTCTAAATTACCACCAAGCCAAACAGATAAGCCACTATAAGAAACAGCATTAGCAAGGCTTAATCCACCACCAAATAAAATCAAAAGATTCCAAGGAACATTTTTTGCTGTCTCCCAGTTCATTAACTTTTCACCTTTTATTCCGTTTGGAATTAGGAACAGAGATACAGAGGCAATAACCGCTATTACATGATCTGATAGATTTTCAAGTCCTGGTATATTTTGCAGACCTTCTCTTGATATCCATGAAAAGGCTGTGAGACAAAAAATTATTAATACTCTTTTTTCAGGAATAGTTATAATCCCTAGATTTTCATATCGCTGTTTTATTAAATTCATTGCTTCATCATTTGAAGAAAACCTTGTATTGAAAATAATTTTAGTTAAAACAAACCATGTAGCTGGCAGCATAATTAAGGCTAAAGGAAGGCCAATGCAAAGCCAGTCAATGAAGCTAATTTTAACATTATAATTTTGTTCTATAAAGCTAGCAAAAACTGCATTTGGGGCGGTTCCTATAAGAGT
>JABHUT010000141.1 GCA_018658685.1 Alphaproteobacteria bacterium | reverse complement strand
GAAATATCTGATAAAGAATTAGAAAAGAAAACAATAAAAGTTCTTGGAAAAACAATGTCATATGTTGAAAGAGGAAAAGGTAATCCAATAATTTTTCAGCATGGAAACCCTACTTCATCGTACTTGTGGAGAAATATTATTCCTCATTTGGAGAACCATGGAAGATGCATAGCAATTGATCTTATCGGAATGGGTGATAGCGATAAACTTGATGATAAAGGAAATAATTCATACTCTTATCATGTTCATAAAAAATATTTTGATGCATGCCTAAAAGAATTAGGAATAAAAAGTGATGTTGTCCTTGTTGTTCATGACTGGGGTTCATCATTAGGCTTTAACTGGGCTTATGAAAATCAAGAAATCATAAAAGGGTTATGTTATATGGAGGGAATAGTTAGGCCAATTTCATGGAATGATTGGCCAGATGACGCAAGGTCCATTTTTCAAGGGTTTAGGTCTGAGGCTGGAGAGGATTTAATTATAAAAAAGAATCTTTTTATTGAGGGAGTTTTACCCAGTGCAATTATTAGGGATTTAAATCAGAAAGAGATGGATGTTTATAGAAAACCTTTTTTAAAAGAGGTAGATAGAAGACCTACATTAGACTGGCCTAGACAAATACCAATTGAAAATGAACCCATAGAGGTCTGTAAGATTGTTGAAGACTATTCATTATGGATGTCTATAAATACAATCCCTAAATTATTTATAAATGCTGATCCTGGTTCTATTCTTATTGGAGAGCAAAGAGAATTTTGTCGGAAATGGAAAAATCAAAAAGAAGTAACAGTTAAGGGATCTCACTTTATTCAAGAAGATTCTCCGGAAGATATTGGCTTAGCCATATCTGAATGGTATCAAGAAATATAAATTATCAAAATGACATTTAAAAAAAAATATCACAACTGGGGTGACGGAAAGGTCTCATATATAGAATGGGATAAGGATATATCAATGCCTGGTTTGCAATTCTGTCATGCGACAGGATTTAATGCGCTAACATATAAAAAGCTTTTAGAACCGCTTTCTGATTTATTTCATATACGTGCAGAGGATGCCAGGGGCCATGGGTTTACTGAAACAAGCGCAATTCCAAAAACAATATTTGATTGGAAAATTTATCGTGATGATTTAATCCAATCTGTTGAAAATTTTGTTGAATCGAAAGGAGGGCCTATAGTTCTGAGTGGCCATTCTATGGGGGGCGCTTCAGTTATGCAAGTTGCTGCAAAAAGGCCAGACCTAGTTTCTGGAATAGTGCTAGTTGAGCCAGTCCTAATATCAAAAATGAGTCTTAATATTCTAAAGATAGCTAAAAAATTTCCTATAACTAAATCTATTCCTTTTATTAAGGAAATGACCTCTAGATCTGATAGCACGCTAAAAAGGAGAGTTGAGTTTCCTAATAAAGAAATGATTCTTAAGTCTTATAGAGGTAGAGGTGCTTTTGCAACTTGGGAAGATGGCTTTTTGGAAGATTACGTTGATGGCGGAACAAGAGAATTTAAAAACAAAATAAAATTAACATGCGATCCAAAGTGGGAGGCAGCGACTTTTGGTTCCTGGAAGCATAATGCAATGGACTCAATAAAAAATATATCGTGTCCAATAACACTTTTGCAAGGTGAGATAGGTTCTACAACAAGAAGTATCGGTGTTAAACTTTTAAAAGAGAGAGATCCATTGGGTGCATTTAAAGTTATTAAAAAATCCTCTCATTTTCTTCCAATGGAATTTCCAGAAATTATCCAA
The DNA here is from genome assembly GCA_018658685.1 of Alphaproteobacteria bacterium. Taxonomy (GTDB): domain Bacteria; phylum Pseudomonadota; class Alphaproteobacteria; order MED-G09; family MED-G09; genus MED-G09. The sequence continues at coordinate 492 of JABHUT010000141.1, read as the reverse complement.
GAAGAAATTATTAAAATAAAATCAAGAATAAAACCTTCCTCTTAAACAAAAATTAAAAAAAAATTTTGAATTTTCACTTCTTGGGATAAGGTAACCTTAGAGGGAAATTATGGATGAGGAAAATAACGTTATAATTGAAGCGGAAATTGATAATAATATCACTTCTGCAAATACAGCAAAAGCCAAAGAAATTGATACATTAGTTAGTTCTTTCGAAGAGTCAAAAATTATTAAAATCAATGAAAAAGTAAATATTGAGGTTATTGATATTAATGTTACTGATGAAATTAATATACCAAAAACAATAAGCCCAATAACAACCATCACAAATAAAGAAGAAAATCAAACTTTAGACGGTACTAACTTTATTGGCGCTCTGGAAGGCTTTATTGTCCTTATATTTATCTGTATGATAGCATCGGGTTTATCAAGAATCTTTAACAGAAACTAGTCCCTCAAGACACATTTACCATTATTGATAACCATAACATT
>JABHUT010000022.1 GCA_018658685.1 Alphaproteobacteria bacterium | reverse complement strand
ATATGACAAAATACCAAATCTTTGCCATTTGTAAGAATTTACATCAACTCTTCCCTCTAGGCTATAGTTGGTCCTATCCACTGTTCCGCTAGACCCGTTTAGACCAATATTAATCTGAAAATGAGAGCCTATTAAACCTTCTTTTCTGGATGATTCCATATTAACAATTTGAGAATAAATATTGTTTGGATATAGAAAAATGATAATTAAAAAAAAGAATTTAAGATTTTTCATCTAGATATTACCTTCTTTAATATGGATATCTCTTTGTGGGTAAGGAATTTCTATATTATTTTCTTTAAATTTGTTCCATATAGAAAAAAGTACATCACTGCGCGGACCATACCTTCCTTCTATAACGTCGTTTACCCAGAACAATAAAATAAAATTTACCGAGCTGTCAGCAAACTCTTCAAGGAAACATAGGGCCTCAGGATCTTTAGTCGTTCTAGGATGTTCTTTTGCAGCTTCAAGAATAAGTTTTTGTGCTTTTTCAAGATCGCAATCATAAGAAACGCCTATATTAATTTTAATACGCGCTTTTTTATTGCTATGAGTGTAATTGATAACTCTGTTTGTTATAAGGTCCTCATTCGGAACCATAACTTCTTTGCCGTCATATGTTTCAATAAGTGAAGCTCTTGAACCTGTATTTCTAAGAAAACCTAACGTTCCATCATTTAGCTCTATCAGATCATCGTTTTGAACTGTTTTCTCGAAAAGTATAATAATACCACTTATGAAATTCGAAGTAACTTTTTGTAAACCAAAACCTATACCTATACCTAGAGCACCACTAAAAACAGCCAATGCTGTAAGATCAATTCCAAGAAAGTTCATGCCAATTTGAAATGCTATAAAATAGATAAGAATTTGAAGAGCTTTTGTAATTAGGTTTCTATTATTGGAATTAATTCCTGGAATTTTTTTTATAAATTTTGCTGCAATATCAGATAAGAAACCGGTTAACCATAGTAAGGTGGCTATTATAATAACTCCTTGAATAATTAAATATGCAGAAAATTTGGCGGTACCTATTTGTAAAGACAATGCATCAGCATTAAGAAATTCTTTAATAGGATTTAAAAGAGGAAGAAACTCCAAAGAGAAGAAAAATAAAACAAAAGCAAATAAGAGAAATTTTGCTAGACCTGAATCAGGCTTAATAAGTTTTTTCCAAAAGTTAGACATTTAAAATTAATATCAGATTCGTTTGATTTATATAAAATTTCAATTAATTATTATTAGAGTAAGAAAGTAATTATAGCTTTATTATTGTTTGATTTTATTTCATTATAAAAAAAATTGGAGAATTAATTATGACAACAGATATTATAATAACCGCAACATTCGATGTTGATCCTAGTAAGTTGGATAAATTAATGAAAGATTGTAAACCATTAATTGATGGAGCTTTAACAGAGGAAGGTTGTCAAGATTATAGCTGGACGCTTGATCCTTATGTTCCTGGAAGAATTTGGGTAATGGAAAGATGGGAGAGTGAAGAGTCTCTAAAAAAACATTTTGAAGATGATTGGTATAAAAATATGGGCGCAACGCTTAATGAAGTTGGTTTATTAAGTGCATTTTCTGCGAAATATAAAATTTCAAAAGAAGAACCTGTTTATGACGAAACAGGTGTTGCAAAAGCTAGCTTTTCATAAGAGGTATAAAATATGAGTGATAAAGAAGAAATTAGAAACCTAGTTGAGAAATATGCTGATGCTGTTTGTCGACGTGATGAAAAAGATTGGTCTTCCACTTGGCATGAAGATGCTGTTTGGGATTTAGGTAGCATGCCTCCTGTTGAAGGAAAAAAAGCTATTGTTGAGCTATGGGTTCAAGCAATGTCTGGATTTCCCTTTGCTGGACAATTGATACAAAATGGTACCGTTGATGTTGATGGCGATAAGGCAACTGGGAGGTGGTACATAACTGAGCACCTTCAATTTGCTGAAAAAGACGACGCTGGAAATCCAACTGGAATGTTTAATATTGGTGTTTATCAAGATAGGTATATTAAAGAAAATGGTGAATGGCTTTTTTCTGAAAGACATTATGGTGTTCTCTATAACGATGGAGGAAAAGGAAATATGTCTGGTACTGTTAATCCTTATCCAGAACTAATTAAGTAATTAAAACTCTTTAAAATCCTTACCCAATGGAATTTCTTTTGAACTCCATTTGGGATTAATTTGATATGTAATATCTCTCAAATATTTTGATAGTTCAGTATTGGATAAATTTTCATCTATATGACTATACTCAATTGGATCACCAATAATAACAGGAACTTCCGTATTGATTCTTCTTTTTACCTCATGAAAAAGTAAAGAAGATCTTAAAGTTTCACTTAAATGACTTGCAGTTTGAAATAAGTAGCTATTCTGTCCAGTGAAGTGAAGGGGTAAAATAGTAGGCTTAGACCTTTTAATTAGTCTTGAGGTAAAATTTCTCCATTCTGGATCAAAGGCAGTTTTATTATAGAATTTTTTTGTTGTTGATACTGTTCCACCTGGAAAAACAACAATAGTACCTCCATCATCAAGAATATTCCGAGCAGTTTTTCTAGTTTCGAGATTTGTTTTCATTGCATCCTTACTTTCGCTAAAATCTATAGGAAGAAGGTAATCTTTTGTTTCATGTGCTCTTAAAAGCAATGAATGTGTAAGAACTTTAAATTCAGACCGAATTTTACTTGTTAACCAACAAATTATAAGACCATCTAAAACACCAAAAGGGTGATTAGCAACAATCATCAATGGCCCATCATTTGGTACATTTTTTATTTTTTCTTCATCAAACTTAACATTTAGTTCTAATAAATCCACACAACCATCCCAAAAGCTTTCCCATCTATTCGGATTTTTTTGATATTCTTTATAAATACCATAAAGATATGGTTGCCCAGAGACATACTCTATTGATCGTATTAAAGCTTTCCTGTGGATAGGATCATCAGGATTAGCGTAACTAAAATATTTTGTATCTAAGTATTCCATTAAAGATCCCAAAAATTATTATTTTTTCTTTTATCTTTTCCAAATTTTGGAACATGTCTTAGTGAATTATCATTCTTAACATTTTCAGAAATATATGACTTATTGACCTTATGTGCAAAGATTTTTGTATCCTTTTTCTTAAATAAAGGAGTTAAAATTACGCCACATATAAACCCTCCAACATGAGCTGAATATGCAACACCGGATGACCCTTGATCAAAAACATTCATAATTTGTAACCCTATCCAAATACCTATGACTAGAAATGCAGGAATTTTTAAAATTTTTACAAAAATAACAATCCAAGCAAATACAAATATTTTTGCCCTAGGATACAAAACAATATAAGCACCAAGTGTTCCTGCTATCGCACCACTAGCGCCTATCATTGGCACATTGCTCTCTACATTAAATAGTATTTGAGCTATTACCGCCCCAATACCGCAAAGAACATAAAAAATAATAAACTTAAATCTACCAAATTCATCTTCTACATTATCTCCAAAAATCCAAAGATAAAGAAGGTTACCACCTAGGTGCATTAGTCCACCATGCAAAAACATTGAACTTATAGATGAATACCAATACGTAACCGTCTGATTCATCAATAATATAGGTGTTGCTCCATAGTTTTTTATTAGAAAGAATTCTTCATTTTGACTTAAAGATGATTGAAATAAGTAAATTAAACAGCAGAGAAAAATTATAATATATGATATTATTGGTGATGTTTTTGTCGGGTTATCATCTTTAAAAGGGAAAAAAAACATTATAATCCAATTAGTTAATAAATAATTCTCATAAATTATTTAAGTTACATAATGAAACAAGAGTTTATTTCAAATTAGACATGATTCATTAGATATTAAGCTATTATATTTAAAGGCATTACCTTCAATATGAATAATAAAAATATAGCCATAATACTTGCCGCTGGCAAGGGTTCAAGAATGAATTCCTCCACACCAAAACCTTTGCACGAGGTTGCTGGAAGGCCAATTATTGAACATATTCTTCAAAATATTAAATCTGCAGGTATTGAAGAGGTAATTGTTGTTATTAATAAAGATCATTTCGATTTTTTTAAATATTTAAGTGATTCAGACTCTAATATTAAGTTTAAATTTCAGGAAAGCCAACTTGGGACTGGAGATGCTGTAAAATCAGGTTTGGTTGATTATAACTTATCAAATGTTGATAATGTTTTAGTTGTCTTTGGTGACACTCCATTACTTAGGGAAGTTACTTTAAAAAGCTTATTAAAATCCAATGATAAAAACAGTCTTTCAGTTTTAGGGTTTGATACTGATAGTCCTGGGAGATATGGAAGACTTGTGGTTAATGACAAGTCCTTAGTCAAAATTGTTGAAGCCCTTGATGCTGATGAGAAAGAAAAGAATATTACTTTATGTAACGGGGGAGTTATGATGGTTAAAGCTGAAAGCCTTAATAAAAACCTCTCCTTTCTAAATAATGATAATGCAAAAAAAGAATTTATTCTCTCTGATTTAGTTGAAATTACCAATAATTCTGGAGGAAGCTCAGCTTATATTGAGTGTCCTCACGAGGAAACCCTTGGTGTTGATACAAAAAAAGGCCTTAGTAAGGCTGAGAAAATATATCAAAATAGGCTAAGAGACGGTTTTATGGAAAATGGGACAACAATTATGGATCCTGAAACAGTCTTTTTTTCTTGGGATACATCTATTGATAAAGATGTTGTGATTGGGGCAAATATAGTTTTTGGTAAGAATGTCTCGATTGAGTCTGGAGTTACCATTAACTCCTTCTGTTCTATAGAGAGCTCTATTATTAAACAAGGTGCATCTATTGGCCCTTTTAGCAGATTAAGAAATGGTGCTGAAATTGGTCAGGATTCAAAAATTGGTAATTTTGTTGAGATTAAAAACTCCTCTTTGGAGGAGGGCGTTAAAGTGAGTCACCTTTCGTATATTGGTGATGCTGAAATTGGTGATAATGCAAATATCGGCGCCGGAACAATTACTTGTAATTATGATGGTGTTGATAAGCATAAAACCACTATCGGTAAAAGAGCCTTTATAGGCTCAAATTCATCTCTTATTGCACCTTTAAGTATTGGTGATGATGCAAATATTGCCGCAGGATCGTCTATTTCAAAAGATGTTGAATCTGGATCCCTTGCTATTACAAGGGCACCTATAAAGTTTATAAGTAATTGGTCTAAAAAATTAAGAAAAAGTAGTAGTGAGGAAGAAAAATGTGCGGAATAATTGGTTTAATTAGCGATAAAGAGGTTTCCTCTACATTACTTGAGGGCCTTAAAAGACTTGAATATAGAGGCTATGACTCTTCAGGTATAGCCACTATTAACAATAATAAAATTGAAAGAGTTAGATCTAAAGGTAATTTAAGTTTTTTAGAAGAAAAACTTTTGAGTATATCATTGCCTGGAAATATTGGAATTGGTCATACACGTTGGGCTACTCATGGAACACCAGAGGAAAAGAACGCTCATCCACATATTACTGATAAAGTAGCTGTTGTTCATAATGGTATAATTGAAAATAATAATCAGCTTCGTAATCAACTTGTTGAGTCTGGCGTTGAGTTTTCTAGTGATACTGATACAGAGGTTGTGTGTCATATTATAACTTCTTATATAAATTCTGGATTAAGCTCATACGACTCCATTAGGGCTACAATGAATGACATAAAAGGGACTT
>JABHUT010000140.1 GCA_018658685.1 Alphaproteobacteria bacterium | reverse complement strand
TCAATAGGGGTTGGAGAAGATGGACCTACCCATCAACCAGTTGAACAAATACCTAGTCTAAGATCTATACCAAATCTTAACGTATTTAGACCTGGTGATGCTACGGAAGTAGCTGAATGTTGGTCATTGGCAATCAAATCCCAAAATCCAAGCGTTATAGCTCTTAGCAGACAGGGATGCGAGCATTTCAGGAATACTTATGAAAGCTCAAATAAATCTGAACTAGGTGGATATGAAATAGAATCGGATTCGGCTAAGCCTAAAGTTTGTATTATTGCTTCTGGAAGCGAAGTGTCTATTGCTCGAGATGTAAAAAAAGAATTGTCGAATGAAGGTATATCTTGCAGAGTAATTTCTATGCCCTCCTTCGAGCTATTCGATAAGCAACCTGAGGAATATAAAAAATCACTTCTAGAAACTGATGGAATTCGGATTGGCATTGAAGCATCTATAGGCTTGGGGTGGGAAAAATATCTTGGCGATAATGGATTTTTTATTGGGATGAAGGGTTTTGGTGCAAGCGCACCAGGGTCAGATTTATTTGATCATTTTGGTATAAATAAAGAAAATGTTTTAAAGGTTATAAAAGAAAAACTATAAATATAAGGTGAAAAAAATGGTTACTAAAGTTGCAATAAATGGTTTTGGAAGAATTGGGCGTTTAGCTCTCAGAGCAATTGTTGAATCAAAAAGAAAAGATATAGAAGTTGTTGCTATTAATGATCTTGGGACATCTGACTTTAATGCGCATTTACTTCAATATGATTCTGTTCACGGACAATTTCCTTATAAAGTAAAATCCTCAAAAACATCAATAAACGCTGGTCTTGGCCCTATTAAGATTTTTTCCGAGAGAAACCCTGAAGATTTACCTTGGAAGAAGCTAGATGTCGATGTTGTTCTGGAATGTACTGGAATATTTACTGATAAAGCGAAAGCTTCACTTCATATTAACGCCGGTGCAAAGAGAGTTCTCATAAGCGCCCCATCAAAAGATGCAGATATTACAGTTGTTTATGGTGTTAATCATCAAAAAATACGAAAAAGTCATAAAGTAATTTCAAATGCTTCTTGTACAACTAATTGTTTAGCCCCTGTTGCAATGGTTTTAGATAAATTATGTGGAATTAATCAGGGTTATATGACAACTGTCCACGCCTTTACTGGAGATCAAGCTATTTTAGATACATTGCACTCTGATAAAAGAAGAGCAAGATCTGCTTCTCAGTCAATAATTCCAACCTCAACAGGTGCTGCTAAGGCAGTTGGCCTAGTTTTACCTCAATTAGCAGGAAAATTAGATGGAACTGCTGTTAGAGTACCAACCCCAAATGTTTCAATGATAGATCTTGTCTTTAATGCTAAGAAAAAAGTTACAGTAGAAGAAATCAATAAAGCAATGATTAAAGTATCTTCAGGATCTCTTAAGGGTGTTTTAAATACATCTGATGAGCCATTGGTTTCAATTGATTACAATCATAACCCAGCTAGCTCAACTTTTGATCTAACTCAAACGGAGGTTATTGGTGGTAAATTAGGTAGAGTTTTAAGTTGGTACGATAATGAATGGGGTTTTGCCAATAGAATGAGTGATACAGCCTCAATTATTGGAAAACTCATCAAAAAATAAATGATTACTCTAAGGAATCTTGATCAACTTTTAAAAAAAAATTTAAAAGGTAAAGTAGTATTTGTAAGAGTGGATCTAAATATCCCAATTAAAGATGGTGTAGTTTTAGATGAAACTCGAATAGAAAGAATTTCCCCTACACTTCAAGAGTTAATTCAAAATGGTTGTAAAGTTTGTCTTCTATCACACTTTGGAAGACCTGATGGAAAATACAATGAAGTTTTTTCATTAAAGCAAATAATTCCAAGCCTTAAAAAATACATAAAGGAAGAAATAATTTTTTCGGAGTCTTTGTATGGAGATAAAGTAAAAACTATTTTAGAAAAAAGCCCTTCAAATTCTATTATTTTATTTGAGAATACTAGATTTGAGTCTGGTGAAGAAAATAACAGCAAGGAGCTCGCGAAAAATATCTCAGAAAATGCTGACTATTTTATAAATGATGCCTTTTCTGTTTCGCATAGATCACATATGTCAACAACAGGTCTTTCAAATTACTTGCCCTCTTTTTCTGGACGATATTTAGATAAAGAAATTTTAATGATCAATAAAGCACTAAATATCGGTAATGGAAAAAGATTAGGTATCATAGGTGGTTCAAAAATATCAACAAAACTCAAAGTATTAGAAAATCTTACTGAAAAACTAGATGTACTTTTTGTTGGAGGCGGAATGGCAAATACTTTTCTGCTAGCCAAAGGTTACAAAATAGGAAAATCTCTTTGTGAGAAGTCAATGTTAAAAACAGCCATTAATATTCTAGATACGGCTAAAAATAAAAACTGTGAATTAATTTTTCCTGAAGATGCTCTAATAGCAAATGATATGGAAAAAGGAACATCTTTTAGCGAAGTGATGATTGATAATGTTCCTAATGATGCTTTAATATTAGATATTGGATCAAAAACAATAGAAAATATAAATGAATTTTTAAGTAGTGTAAGCACTGTTGTATGGTGCGGTCCCTTGGGTTTGTTTGAGTTAAATCCTTTCCAAACTGGGACAGTTTCAGTTGCAAAAGAAATATCAAAACTTACAAAAGATGGTAAACTTATTTCAGTAGCCGGTGGAGGAGATACAGTTGCTGCACTAAGTCAATCAAATTACAATAGAGATTTTACCTATATCTCAACTGCAGGAGGAGCATTTTTAGAGCTTCTTGCTGGAGAGAGTTTACCTGGTATAGAAGTTTTAAAAATAGATAGTGAGGAAAAATGACAAATATTAATGAGATTGCAAAGCAAATGGTTGCAGAAGGAAAAGGTATCTTAGCAGCTGATGAAAGTTCCGGAACAATTAAAAAAAGATTTGATACCATTAATGTAAATTCTTCAGAAGAAAATAGAATGAATTACAGAAGAATATTATTTGAATCAACTGAGGCTATGCAAAACTATATATCAGGCGTTATTCTTTTTGATGAAACAATCAGACAATCTAATAATGACGGCGAAAGACTCGTTGATATTATAAAAAAATCTGGATCACTTCCAGGCATAAAAGTGGATATGGGCGCGAAAGAATTAGCAACGATGCAAGGCGAAACAGTTACAGAGGGTCTTGATGGCTTGAGAGAAAGACTTCAAGAATATTCAAACCTTGGGGCTAAATTCGCAAAATGGAGAGCTGTGATTTCTATATCAAATAAAAATCCATCATCATTATGTATTGATGTTAATGCGCATGCATTAGCAAGGTATGCAGCTTTATGCCAGGAATCAGGAATAGTTCCTATCGTTGAGCCGGAAGTTCTCATGGATGGGTCTCATGATATTCAAAAGTGCTATGATGCAACGAAAGAAACACTCTTAAAAGTATTTGATGATTTATCTTTTCATAATGTTGATTTAAAGGGAATTTGTTTAAAACCAAATATGGTTATTGATGGTTCAGAAAACTCAGAAAAATCTTCTCCAAAGGAAATAGCAGAAATGACAGTAAGTTGTTTTAAAGAATGTGTACCTGAGGAAGTCCCTGGAATAGTATTTTTATCTGGAGGACAATCAGAGGTTGAAGCTACTCAAAATCTTAATGAAATTAATAAAATTGAAAATACTCCTTGGAAGCTAAGCTTTTCTTATGGTAGAGCATTACAAAGTTCTGCTCTTCAAGCTTGGCAGGGTAAATTAGAAAATGAAGAATTATGTTCAAAAGCTTTTACGCATAGGGCAAAAATGAATTCTTTGGCTGCTAAAGGCAGTTGGAGTAGCCAAGAAGAAGTTTAATACTTCAAAAGGTTTATAAATGAAAATCAATGGTAATGAAATAAAACCAGGTAATATTATACAGCATAAAGACTGTATATGGGTTGCTGTAAAAACATCGCACGTTAAACCTGGTAAAGGTGGTGCATTTGCTCAAGTAGAGTTAAAAAAAATTCCTGAAGGAACTAAGCTTAATGAAAGATTTAGAGCTTCAGAAACCGTTGAGAGACTTCGACTAGAAAATAAAACTTATCAATATTTATATACCGAAGGAAAACTAGCTTCATTTATGGATAAAGAAACATACGAACAGATTGAATTGTCAGTTGATTTTATAGGGGAAAAAATTTCATTGCTACAAGATGGTATGGATGTAGAAATTGAAAGCCATGAGGAAACACCTATAAATATTGCCTTTCCAGATCAAATTACCCTTAAAGTTATAGAAACTGAACCTACCGTTAAAGGTCAAACTGCAGCTGCATCATATAAACCAGCTGAACTTGAGAATGGATTACGTATAATGGTACCTCCATTTGTTCAAGTTGAAGAAAGTATAATAATAAATACCGAAGACCTGTCTTATGTAAAACGTGCAGAATAATGGATTCTCCCTTAATTAATATTATGGTTAAGGCTGCAAAGAAAGCCTCTAGAGGACTTAGAAGGGATTTCAATGAATTAGAAAATCTTCAGGTTATGACTAAAGGCCCTGCAGATTTTGTAACTGCATCAGATATAAGAACTCAAAATTTAATTTATGATGAACTTTTGTATGCCAAACCTGATTGGTCCTTTGTGATGGAAGAGTCAAAACAAATCATAGGAAGTAAACCTAATTCAAAATTTATAATAGACCCTATTGATGGAACAACAAATTTTATGCATGGCAATCCAAATTTTGCAATTTCAATTGCTGCAGAAGTGGATGGTAAGCTTGAAGCAGCTCTAATTTATTCACCAATAACAGATGAAATGTTCCTTGCTGAACGTGGAAAAGGAGCCTTTCTTAATGATAAAAGAATTAGAGTAGCTTCAAGAAAAAAATTATCTGAATCTATTTTAATTACTGGAATTCCTCATCTTGGAAGAGGGGATATGAAATTATTTCTGAAAGAAATGGAAATATTGATACCTGAAGTTGCAGGTATAAGAAGGTCTGGTTCTGCTGCCCTAGATCTAGCATGGGTAGCATGCGGCAGATACGATCTATTTTGGGAAAGAGGCCTAGAAGCATGGGATATTGCTGCTGGAATTCTTCTAATAAAAGAGGCTGGAGGTTATGTTCAAGGTCTTAATGGTAAAGACAATGATATATGGTCTGGTAATTTAATATCAGGTAATGAAGATATTATTAATAATTTATTAAAAAAACTAGAAATTTGATTATTAAATGACTTGCATGGCTATAAAATGCAATGTAAAACGATTGAAAAATAGGTTAAACAATGAAAAAAGATACTCATCCAGACTATCACTTAATCACAGTTAAAATGACTGATGGTACAAGTTTCGAAACTCGCTCTACTTGGGGTGAAGCAAACGGAACGCTAGTTCTTGATATTGACCCTACAACCCACCCTGCTTGGACAGGTGGTGGCACAAGAATTTTGGATAGAGATGGAAGAGTAGGAAAATTCAATAAGAAATTTGAAGGTTTTCTGGGTGGTTCATCAAAAACAGAGGCCAAAAGTAATCCAGAACCTGTTAAGGCTGAAGCTGTGGAAGAAGTTAAGGCTGAGGCTGTTGAAGAAGTTAAGGCTGAGGCTGTGGAAGAAGTTAAGGCTGAGGCTGTTGAAGAAGCTAAGACTGAAGCTGAAGAAGATAAGAAATAATAATATAAACTTTTACTTAAAAATTTTATCCGCTGCACTCTTTGATAATTTTTTATTATCTATTTTTTCCTTACATCTATTAATTTCATCCTCTAAAAAACTAACCCTATCCCTTAATTCAGTAATACTTAGCTCATCTAAAGATTCGGTAATCAAAGTATCAATTATTGACTTTTTATTAATAACGTCATCATTCATAATTTATAACTCTTGCTAACAAAATAAATATTTTCAATATATAATTATAAGATTATATTTATTTATCAAATAATAATGTATAGAATTTTTTACAAATTGTATTTTTTCTTATATAGATTGCCGGTAAGTTTTGTAATTCACTATATTCCATTTTGGAGAAAAAAATGACTCAACCATTAATGCCTAAGGCAACAGCTGTTTGGCTAATTGATAATACAGCACTCACTTTTGATCAAATTGCAGATTTCTGTAGTTTACACATTCTTGAGGTTAAAGGTATTGCTGATGGTGATGTTGATCATGGAATTAGGGGTGCAGATCCAATAGCAGCAGGGCAATTAACTAGACTAGAGATTGAAGACTGTCAAAAAGATAGTAAGACTAGATTAAAGGCTATTCAGAAGAGAGAGGACCTTCCTGATGTTGCAAGAAGGGTTGGTAAAAAATATACCCCGCTATCAAAGAGACAAGATAGGCCAGATTCGATCTTTTGGTTAGTTCGTAATCATCCAGAGCTTCTTGATTCACAAATTGGTAAATTAGTTGGGACAACAAAAAGTACAATTCAATCAATTAGAGATAGAACTCACTGGAACTCATCTAACCTTACACCAGTAGACCCTGTTTCAGTTGGGCTTTGCTCTCAAGTTGATCTTGATAAGGCAGTTCAGAAGGCATTTAAAAGAATTGAAAAAAGAAAAGCTGAAGATCAAGATAATAATATTAACACAGGTATAACCGAGCCTGATGACTTTAAAGTAGAGCAACATAAAGAGACACATGCAGAAGAAAGTAATGAGAAAGAAGAGATTATTGCTGAGACATATGCAGAAGAAGATCCTAAAAAAGAATATACATCTGATAACGTTTTTGCAAAACTTAATGAACTTAAAGAAAGTGAATAAAGATTAGGAATTAAAGTGAAAAAAAAATCTGATAATAAAGCTCTAGTCTCTGTA
>JABHUT010000139.1 GCA_018658685.1 Alphaproteobacteria bacterium | reverse complement strand
GTTATTAAATAAACATTGCTCTACTAAAACCGTATCAAAAAAAGCATGTAACTCAATTATCTTTCCTTCTTTTATGGTAAAAATTTCACAGTATGTTTGTTCGTAATCTTCACCATTTTGACATGGTCCACCACCCTTCATGAGACCTACAACCCTATCATTTTCAGCCGCTATAATTTTCCATTCTTTTGAAAATTTAATCTTTTCCGGAATAAGTTTTTCAAGGAGTTTTTGACCAATCATTCCATTGCAACAAGCATTTTTTCCATAAATTCTTCCTGAAACTGGTGTATTACCGAGCATATTATATACAACGTCATCATGATGCATATCAAAAATGGTTTCAAAATCACCATCTGCAAGAGCTTCATACCAACGTTGTATTAATTCCTTATTTTCAGCAATACTCATTCCTAGCTCATTCTAAGAAGAGCACATAATTTATTTCCTGCGGGATCGCGCATATAAGCAAGATAAATATTCATATCTTCTCTAATACCAGGAGGGTCTTCACATGTTGTTCCGCCATTTGCTATACCTGCAGCATGCCAAGCATCTCCGGCTTCAACACTTTCAACCGCAAAACCAACCGTACTTCCATTACCTGGTCCAGCCGGTTCGCCATCAATAGGTACGCTAATAGCAAAAATACCTGAACTAGTTGCATAAAAACAACGACCTTTAGGATCTATAACCCCAGGCTTATATCCAATAGCTCCTAAAACAGCATCATAAAACTCTTTTGATTCCTCTATATTGTTCGCACCAACCATAATATGACTAAACATTTTTTACTCTCCTTTTGAAAATTTAATTTAAAAATTAAGAAAAACTATCTTTCAATAATCTCATAAGATCTCTTAATTGCAATCTCCTTTAAAAGTTTATCTGGATTAACTGCTATTGGTTCACCACAAACATCAAACATTGGTAAGTCATTGATAGAATCAGAATAAAAAATCGAGTCAGAAATTTTAAGATTATTCTTAGAGCACCATTCCTTAACAGCACTAACCTTTCCATATTTAAATGTTGGTTCACCTGATAAGTTTCCAGTAAAAATATTATTTTTTACTTCAACAGGTGTTCCGATACTTGATTCAATTTCAAAATAATCAGCAAACCCTTTGACTAAAAAATCATGGGAACCAGAGGCAATTAAAACTTTATCGGCTGATCGTGACTCTAAAATAAACTTTCTTGTTAGATCATCAGAAAGCTCATTAATTACACTTGGAATAAATTCTTTTAAAAAAAAATTAACCTCATCTTGACTACTCCCCTTTAAAGGCCCCTGAATATATGATGAGTATAAAGCAAAATTTAAAACACCGTTTCGATAATCCTCATCAAACTGATTAATTTTTGCAAAATGATCATCTTCTTTTAAAAGACCTTTATTAATCATAAAGTTGGACCAATAACGTTCACAGTCTCCGCACAAAAGAGTGTCATCTAAATCAAATATTATAAATTTCATTACAAATCCAAAGCTAACTTTAGTAAAGTTATTTTATACTATTCACCGTGTAAATTTTTAAAAGATCTGTGAGAGAATTTCCAATTACCATCTTCTAAAATGAGTTTGTCGTCATATTGACCACATGGGTGAATTTCAGTTCCGTCTGGTAAGACAGCTGTCTCAAGAGTATAGCTTCTCATAGTAGCTTCACCACCATTGATTTCAATAAATCCAGGCTGAGCAATCATATGGACAAATGGATAACCCTTCATTGCTTCGCTCCAAATTGAAATTATATTGTCCCTTCCTTCATTTTTAATTTCTAAATGAGGTATTTCCCAAACAGCATTTTTAGACCAAGTACTTCCCCAAATTTCTGAATCACGTTGATTTACTCCGTCACAATATCTATCAAGTAACTCACGGATTGCTAATTTATTTTCAAGATTATTAGAATTTTCCAATTTTTTACCTCTTTGTTTTAAACTCTTTAAATTCTATTGATACTAATTAAAAAGTAAAAGAAAATTAAAAAAATCTTCACTCTTTTAAAAAAAACATTTACTAAAATAGATATTTATTTGTAAAATAATGATATATTTAGTTTTTATTTAGGGGAATATCTATGAGTGAAATTATAAAAGATAAAAAAGATATGGATCCAGGTTCTGCAAGAACACCAGATACAAGTTATACAGAATATCTACATGAGGATAGCAAAGAAGTTCCTAAGTTTATGTTAGATGAAAGTGCTCCTTATCTTGGTTCTGAGGATATTTCAATTGATCGTTATACCTCTAGAGAATTTTTTGATAAAGAAGCAGAATCTATGTGGACAAGAGTTTGGCAGTTCGCTTGTAGAGTTGAGGATATTCCTGAAATTGGCGATAGCTTAGTATATGATATTTTAGATTATTCTTTTGTAATGGTAAGGACCGAAAAAGATAAAATTCAAGGCTACTATAATTCGTGCCTTCACAGAGCTAGAAAATTAAAAACAGAGAGAACAAATAGTGATGAAATAAAATGTCCATTTCATGGATACTGCTGGAATCTTGATGGAACTCTTAAACACACACCTGCTGCTTGGGATTTCCCTCATGTTAAGCCAGAAGATTGGAATTTACCCCAGGTACGAACTGAAGTTTGGCAAGGCTATGTCTTTATAAACATCGACGACAATGCTCAACCTCTTGAAGAATTCCTTGCTCCACTTCCAGAGCATCATGAAAGGTGGGATCACGGCGAGTGTAGAAAGGTTATACATGTTTCAAAAGTAGTTCCTGGGAATTGGAAAATAGTTCAAGAAGCTTTTATGGAAGCATTTCATGCAACTGAAATTCACCCTCAAATTATGCCTTTTCAAGCCGATGAAAATGCTCGATATGATGTTTATGGTGATCATGTAAATAGAAATATAGCACTTGTTGGTAAGCCAAGTCCTAATTGTTGGGATACTGATGAACAGGAAATTTTTGATACTATATTCTATGGCTCAGGAAGAGTTGAAACAGAAGACAAGATTATCGTTCCTGAAGGCGAAGAAGCAAGAAAAGTTGCTGCTCAAACTATGAGAGATGCATTTAAGGAAAATGATGGTCGTGATTACTCTGACAAGTCTGACGCGGAAATGTTAGATGCTATAGTTTATAATGTATTCCCAAATTTTTCACCTTGGGGAGGATTTCCTAGAAATCTTGTTTATCGCTTTAGACCTAATGGTAATAGACATGATTCATCTATTATGGAAGCAATATTCCTTCAAAGAAACCATATAGACCCTGAAAAACAAGAACCATATGAGCCCATCCCTATTCATTACCTAAGTGAAGATGAAAATTGGGATGATGCAGAAGAATTAACTGGGATTGGATTTATTTTTGATCAGGATATGGCGAATATACCTGAGCTTGAGGCAGGAATGAGGGCATCAAAAAAGGGTGCCGTAACTTATGCAGACTATCAAGAAAGTAGATTACGACATTATCATCAAACAATAGATAAATATATTGCCAAAGGCCCTCTAAAGCCTTAGCTATTTTTTAGATACCCAGAACTTATTGATACGAATTATTTTCAATAAATAGCTCTGCACTTTTAAATATTAAGTCTTTTCTATCTTGATCCATTGAGCTTAAAGTCTTTTTCATGAATGAAAGGCGAGGATTATTTTGTAACTTCGGCATATTTTTATCTAAAAAACGCCAATAAAGACCATCAACTGTATTGCACCATTCTCCCTTTTTATAATTACTCATTTTTAACAAATAATTTGATCCACAAATGTAAGGTTTTGTTGAAAAAATACCTCCGTCTGCAAATGTTCCCATTCCAAAAACATTAGGAACCATTACCCATTCAGATGAATCTATATACATCTCCATAAACCACTTATAAATTTCTTTTGGGTCTATTCCAGTTAATGTCATAAGGTTTGATACAACCATTAGCCGATTAATATGATGGGTATATCCAAACTTATCAGAAAACTTTATTGCATCATCAAGTGGTGGGATTCCAGTATCACCAGAATACCAAGATTTTTTCAAAAGCCGCGAGAAGTTAAAAAAATTACTTTTTAATTGCTCTTCACTATGATTTTGGTAAACCCCCCTAATAAATTCTCTCCAGCCTATTATTTGTCTAATAAAGCCTTCAACAGAATTCAAAGGAATTTCTTTTTCTCTTGTATAATCAAGAATTCTATCGACAACATCCTGAGGAGTAATCAATCCAATATTCATAGATGGACTTATGACGCTATGAAATAAAAAATTATCCTTTGATAATATCGCATCCTCATAAGCTCCAAAATTACCAAACTTAACATTAATAAAATAATCAAGATTCTTTAAAGCATCAACTCTATTAAAAGGCATCCAGATATCGTCCATCTTTCCAGGGTGATTATTAAATTTTTTATTAATTAAGGGCTTTAGTTCATTTACATATTTTGAAATTTCTACTTCTAATAATCCAGGCACATCAAGGCCTTTTGGTATTTTTTTTCTATTTTCCTCATCAAAGGACCATTTTCCTCCGATTGGTTTCTGGCTTTCATCGACTAAAATATTTAACTTTTTTCTTACATTTTTATAAAAATTTCCCATTCTTAAAGTTTTTGATTTTCCATTTAAGTCTAAAAAATCTTCTCTTTTTATTAAGAACATTGGTGAGGGTGATATAATTAAATTTAGATTATGGTTTTTTACAAAATTAAAAATTCTTTTTTCGAAAGGCTTATCTTCTATTTCAAAAATATTAATAGTCTTGATTCCATTTTGCTTTATACAATTCTCCAGCTTTTCCTCAAAGGGTAAGCTAAAGTCAGAATCTTCTAACTCTATGTAATCTACATCAATATTATTATTTTTAAGCTCATCCCTCTTTTCTCTCATTGCAGAAAAAATCATTAAAATTTTTAATTTATGATGTTTTTCATAAGTACTTAAACCTAAGTCTTCAGCCATAAAAACTTTTTCAGGATTTAAACTCTTAATATCTTCAATTGAAAATAATTGATTACCAAGAATTAAAAGTAAACTTTTTTCAACCATAGTTATTATTCTTCGATGTATGAGCAACAATAATTAATTATTTGATTAACCTCTAGCTTAAAACTCGAATTAGCAGGGACTTCAAAAGTCATTCCACCCTTCAAATCTTTCCATATCGTTTCATTGGGAAGCAAAACTTTCATTTCACCAGAAGTTATTTCAATAATTTCTTTTGCCTGAGTATTAAATTCATATTTTCCAATTTGCATTACTCCAAGGGTTTTTTTTGATCCATCTTCGAAAGACAAGGTATAGCTAATTACTTTACCATCAAAATAAACATTTGCTTCTTTTGTAATAGTGGCATTTTTAAAATTTGACATTTCTATTCCTTATAATTTTTAAAATCAAGATTGCTCAGGATTTATACCTTTAAAACTTTGGTAATAATTCTGAATAAAATCCAAGTCCAATTCAGCGTCTCCGGTTGGTTCAAAAATATCTCCTATTTGAATACTTTTAGTTGGAAAATCTATAGCTATTAATAAAATTTTTGCTTTAGTGAGTTTTGCAATTCTTAAAAAACCTGTCTTCCATCTGCTTACTTTCTTTCTTGTCCCCTCAGGTGTCATAGCGATTACAATCGCCTTTTCTTTTTCTACAATATTAACAACATTATCGATTAAAAAAGACGGATTTTCTCTATTAACAGGTATTCCACCAAGCCAACGAAAGAACCATTTTAAGCCTGGTTTAAATATAGAATCCTTCCCAAGCCATTTGATTTTAATATTAAGACCAAAAATAGCTAGCATAGCCAAAATAAAGTCCCAATTTGAGGTATGGGGTGCTGCAATAATTACTATACGCTCCTCATCAGGAACATTACCTTTAATTGTCCAGCCTGATAAATTTATGCCCAGCCTTCCAATCCACTTCAGAAACCTTCCTCTACCTCCCCTTAGGCGCTCAGGGACTTGATCTTCAGAAATTCTTACTATTTTTTTATTCACAATTTTTCCCATAAGTCAGATTCAAAATTCAATATTTATCGGCTTATAAACTATTTTATAGAATCTATATAATAGTTTTAAAAATTCTTTGTTGATGTATGGCAAAAGCTAGTACATGATTTAAATTCAATTTACTTTTTGAGATAAGAATATGGAAGAAAATTTTGATTATATAATCGTTGGCGCCGGGAGTGCTGGGTGTGTTTTAGCAAATAAACTATCAGAAAGTAAAAAAAATACCGTTTTAGTTATCGAGGCTGGAGGAAAAGATACCAATTTATTTATTCATATGCCTTCTGGTTATTCACAAATAGTTCCAAATTCCAGTAAACTTAATTATGGTTTCGAGACAGAACCAGAAATTAATACAGCAGGAAGAAAATTATTCTGGCCAAGGGGAAGGGGTTGGGGAGGATCATCTTCTATTAATGCAATGATTTATACAAGAGGCCATTCTTCTGATTATGATCATTGGAGGCAGCTAGGAAACCCGGGTTGGTCTTATGATGATGTTTTACCCTATTTTAAAAGAGCTGAAAATTATGAAGGAGACGGTGATGAAGAATTTCATGGAAAAAACGGTCCTCTAAATGTAAAAAAATCTACTAGAAATGACGATATACTTTTAGATAAATTTGTTGAAGCTGGTTCACAGGCTGGCTTTCCTCTAACAAGAGATTTTAATGGAAAGCAACAAGAGGGTTTTTCTCGATATGAACATACTATTAAAGGTTCAAAAAGATTCAGCTCTGCTAGGGCCTACCTTCATCCTGCGCTTAAAAGAAAAAATTTATATACCAAAATTAATATCACAGTCGATAAAGTGATATTTGAAAATAAAAAAGCTATTGGAATAGAATATATTGATAAAGGAAAAAGAGTTTTTTGCAGGGGTAACAAAGAAATAATCCTATCTTCCGGAGCAGTTAATTCACCACAGATATTAATGCGAAGTGGAATAGGGGATTCTGAAGAAATAAAAAAACACGGAATAGAGGTTGTCCATGAACTAAAGGGAGTAGGTAAAAACTTGCAAGATCATATTTCAGTAGTTAGCCAATTTCAATGTACACAACCAGTAACACTGCATAGATCAGCTAGTTTTTTGGGAACAATGCTTGC
>JABHUT010000138.1 GCA_018658685.1 Alphaproteobacteria bacterium | reverse complement strand
TGAATTTGAGGAAAAGGTTTCTAGAGATATTGAGTCATCTGAAGCTGATATAAGTAAAAGTAAAGAATCAGCATTAATGGACATTTCTTTAGTTGCCGAAGATCTTGCAGAAGAAATGCTAAATAATCTTTTTGTAAAAAAGGTTGAGAAGAAAGATTTGAATAAATTCTCAAAAACTTTTAATTAAGGATATGTCTTAAATGTTTGATGCCACTTTTTTTGTAGCCGTTTCATTCCTTCTTTTTGTTGTGTTTGTTATCTGGGCTGGACTTCCGGGTTCAATTATAAATGCTTTAGATGACAGATCTGCTAGTATTCAAAAAGAATTAGATGAGGCAAGAATCCTACATGAGCAAGCCCAATCATTACTTGCAAATGAAAAAAGAAAGCTAGAGAAGTGTGATGAAGATATTAAGGAAATATTGAAGCTTGCAAGAGATCAAGCGGCAATTTTATCTGAAAATTCAAAAAAAATTTTCGAAGAAGAAATTCAAAGAAAACAAAAACAGGCTGATTTAAAAATTATTCAAGCGCGAGACGATGCTATTAGGGAAGTAAAATCTAAAGCAACTGATTTATCTACCATAATTGCTAAAGAGTATTTGAAAGAGAATATTGATGATAAAATTTCATCAGACTTAGTTGATAAAAGTATTGAAGATTTAAAAAGAAATCTTTAGTTAACACTCTCTTTGAGTCTAGGAAGAATATCAACAAAATTACAAGGTTTATGTCGGCTATCAAGTTGATATTTAAGAATTTCGTCCCATCCATCCTTGACAGCGTTCGGTGAGCCTGGAAGAGCAAAAATAAATGTTTCCATTAGTATTCCCGCGGTTGCTCTTGATTGAATAGTGGATGTTTTTATTTTATTAAAAGATATATTATGAAATATAACTGAAAAGCCTGGAATGGTTTTTTCAAATATCTCTTCTAATGCCTCAGGCGTTACATCCGTCTCTGTTAACCCTGTTCCACCTGATGTTATTATTACGTCAATTTCTTTATTTTTTGACCAGTTAATAATAATCTCCTTAATAGAGTCTTTATTATCTTTTGTTATTTTTCTTTCAAATAATTTATGACCAAAACTCAAGACTCTCTCTTCAAGAGTATCCCCTGATTTATCATCGGACAACTCTCTTGAGCTCGAAATGGTTAGGATACATATTTTAAGTTTTTTAAATTCTAATTCTTTATTTTCACTCATCTAGATCAACTCCTTAATCTTTTCTTTTAGACTTAGAATATCATTCCATGTTTCTCTTTTATACTCTGGTCTTCTTATCAAAAACCCTGGGTCTAGAATTGGCAAACATTCTATAGATTTTTCTTCAAGATTATAATTTAACCATTTTCCTCTCATTTTCATCATACCATCATTATCTAATAGATATTTTATTGGTTCTAATCCAAGAAAAATTAGTATTTTAGGATTTATAATTTCTATATGTTTTTTGACTATTGGTATAAGCACAATTTTTTCTTCACTTGTGAGATCTCTATTACCGTTAATCTTCCAGGGAATAATTGGTGCTATATATACTAATGATCTTGTTAAGTTTGCTGCTGATAAAATATTATTAAAAAGTTCACCTTTTTTCTCTATAATTGGCATTCCTTCATTATCTTCGTCTGAATCAGGTGTTCCAGAGATAATCATAATATTTGAATTACTATCTCCATCTGAAAATACTAGATTTTTCGATGACTTCTGTAGATCACAAATATTGTTATTTAATAAAAAATCCTTCAACTCTTCTACCGTTCTTGTCTCATGAAGGCCACCTTTTATAGAAATACCTAGTGATGATTCTGTGGGTTTTGATATTTCCTTGACTAAGATACTTTCAACTTTTGAATTTTCTTTTTTGTTAGGTTGATCTCCTATGAGATCATCAATACCTGCTTCAATTTGCCATTTGAGATCATCTAAAAGTTTGTGCATACTAAGTATCATTTTTTTTATGAATCCATTATAAGATTCAAACATAAAGAATATATATTTCGATTATATCAGTTTTATTTGAATATCAAAATATGTTAAAGGTTAAAATATGGAAAAAATACCGATTAATGAAGTCAATGCTAGGCAGGGACAAGTCTTAGATTCATCTTCAAGGGAGTCTATGGAGTACGACGTATTGATTGTTGGTGCTGGGCCAGCTGGTTTATCTGCCGCAATACAATTGAAACAAATATCTCAAAAAAATAATTTAGATTTGTCTGTTTGTGTATTAGAGAAGGCAAGCGAGGTCGGAGCTCACATACTTTCTGGGGCTGTAATTGAGACTGTAGCTCTAGACAGATTGTTGCCTAATTGGAAGGAAATGGATAGTCCAATAAAAACAAAAGTTAAAAAAGATAAGCTATCTTATTTTGGAAAAGATTGGTCCTTCTCAATTCCTCAGATTATTCTTCCACCTATGATGAAAAATCATGGAAACTATATAGTTAGCTTAAGTAATGTTTGCAAATGGTTAGGCGAAGTTGCTGAAGGCTTGGGTGTTGAAATTTATCCAGGTTTTAGCGCTGCAGAAGTACTTTTTGATGATAATAAAAAAGTAAAAGGTGTGGCAACAGGTGATATGGGTGTTTCAAGAGATGGCTCAGCAAAAGACTCTTGGGAATCTGGGATGGAGCTGCATGCAAAATATACTCTTTTTTCCGAAGGGACTAGAGGTTCGCTGTCAAAATTTTTAATAGAAAACTTTAATCTTTCTGAGAATAGTGATTTTCAGAAATATGCTATCGGTTTGAAAGAGTTATGGGAAATTAATGAAGAAAATTTTGATGATGGCTTAGTTGAACATTCAATGGGCTGGCCATTAAGTGATGAAACAAAAGGGGGGTCATTCCTTTATCATTTTGATAAAAATCTTGTTTCTATTGGCTATGTTATTCATTTAAATTATACAAATCCTTATGTTTCCCCTTTTGACGAGTTTCAACAATTTAAGACTCATCCGTCAGTAAAAAAAGTTTTGAAAGGCGGAAAAAGAATTTCATATGGTGCTAGGGCTATTACTACTGGTGGTTACCAATCTGTTCCTAAGCTTTATTTCCCTGGCGGTGCTATAATTGGTTGTTCAGCAGGTTTCTTAAATTATCCTAAAATCAAAGGTACACATAACGCCATGGAATCTGGAATGCTTGCTGCTGAAGCTATAATTGATAATTATATTTCAAATAATCAAGAAAATGATCTTACAAATTATCAAGAAAAGTATGAAAATAGTAGAATTGCCAAAGAACTTAAGCGAGTGAGGAATATTAAGCCTTATCAAGCAAGATACGGTGTTTTATTGGGAACCTTATTTAGCGGCTTAGATATGTGGTTAAGTACTTTTGGTATCACGGTGCCATTTACATTGGGGCATAATAAACCAGATCATAAAACCTTACGGAAAGCTTCTGAATGTAATGAAATTGAATATCAGAAACCAGATGGAAAATTTTCTTTTGATAAGCTTTCTTCAGTTTTCTTGTCTAATACCAATCATGAAGAAGATCAGCCCTCGCACTTAACTCTTAAAGATTCTTTAATACCTATTTCCTATAATTTACCTGAGTATGATGAGCCTGCTCAACGTTATTGCCCTGCTGGAGTTTATGAGATAATTAAATCTTCAGAGTCTAACGAACCATGCCTTCAAATTAACGCTCAAAATTGTGTTCACTGTAAAACATGCGATATTAAAGACCCCTCACAAAATATTAATTGGGTTGCCCCACAGGGCGGTGAAGGACCTTTATATGGCGGAATGTAAATATCTTAGTTATTATGGAATTAACTGAGATAGCTAAATCAAAGATCAATCTTTCTTTAAACCTTAATGGTATGAAAAATGATGGCTATCATGATTTAATAAGTTTTATTTGCTTTGGGAGCTTTTCAGATCAGCTAAGGTTAAAACCTTCTAAATCGTTTTCATATGAAATAAATTCTTCTATGAAAGATATTACCTTTAAAGATGATTTAGTATTAAAGGTAATTCATAAAATAAAGAAAACTTATGATCTTGAAGACCTTCCTAAAATTGATCTTATTTTGGAAAAAAATATCCCTTTAGGTTCTGGACTAGGAGGAGGGTCTGCTGATGCAGCAGCTACAATTCGTTTAATGAATAAGTTTCTTGATCTAGGCATGAATCAAGATGAAATGTGTTCTTTTGGAGTTGATTTAGGAACCGATATACCGGCATGTATTATTTCAAAACCTTTGGTCGCCTATGGTGCTGGAGAGAGGATTGTCAAAGTAGATTTTGAAAAAAAATACCAAATGCTTATTGTCTACCCAAACATTGAGATATCAACAAAAGAAGTTTTTAAGCTTGTGAAGCCAGTTAAGAGTAAAATTTTAGACCTAAATAAAACAAAAAAAACAATAGATCTATTTAATTTAGAAAATAATGACTCCTTTTTAAAAAATTTAAGTAATGACCTGCAGGTATATGCTACTGAGGCTTATCCAATTTTAAAAAATGTAATTGATGTTTTGAATTTGAATAAATCATTTTTTTCAAGAATGACTGGCTCTGGATCAGCATGCTTTGGTTTTTTTGAAGATAAATTTATAAATAAAGCAATAAAAAATATTACTAAAGAATATCCTGATTGGATAGTTAAAAAAGCTATACTTAATGATCTCTAGCTAATGAGAAATCCACTAAATTTATTAACCCTTTTTTTATCGGTGAGTCACTGAAAAGAGACAAATCTTTTTTTGCTTTATTTCCATATTTATTTGCAAGGTGCATTGTTTTTTCAATAGACTTATGTTTTTCAATCAAGTTATTTGCAGTGCTTAGATCTTTTTTATTTCTAACTTTTTTTTGAAAAATTTCTTTCCATATATATTTTTCATTTTCATTTGCTTCTTCAAAAGAAATGATTACAGGAAGCGTTATTTTACCATCATAAAAATCATCACCTGTACTTTTTCCTAGGTTTTCTGAATTACCTGAGTAGTCTAGGGCATCATCAATTAGTTGAAATGAAGTCCCTAGATTTTTTCCAAAAGAAAAAAGAGATTTATTTATTTCTTTTGATGAATTAGAGATAATCCCACCAACTTCACAGGCGCTAGAAAAAAGTGCTGCTGTTTTAGACTCTATGATTTTAATGTAATCCCTTTTTTTAATATTAATATTGTTTATGGCAACTAATTGAAGAACTTCACCTTCAGCAATTATTGCTGCAGCATTTGACAATGTTTCTAAGCATTGTAATGAGCCTGTTTTAACCATTAATTGAAATGCCTTTCCTAATAAATAGTCACCAACAAGAATGCTTGACTTGTTATCCCATAAAGTATGTGAAGTTTCTTTTCCTCTCCTAAAATCGCTTTCATCTACAACATCATCATGAAGAAGGGTGGCTGTATGTAAGAGTTCTACTGCGGCAGCGAGAGTAATATGGTGATTATTTTTTATATTTAACATTTTTGCACATGCGATAGTTAATATTGGCCTTAATCTTTTACCGCCTAGACCAACAATATGATTAGATAATTCAGGTATTCTATCAACTTCGCTTGTTATTTGATTTTGAATAAGCTTATCAGTCTTAACAAAATCTACTTTTATTAATTCAACTAATTCTTTTATCGATAGATCTGCTTTACTTATTTTTTTCATAATGCTTACCTTAATCAAATCTTGATAAAATTATGTATCATAGATTTCTTGGGTAGTCTTTAGGCAAAGTTATTTTGAAATAAACATTTCTTTATTATCGGTGATTTATGAGTAATGAAAAAACATTGGATGGCTTCTTAGGCGATAAGCTTAAAATTTTTCAATTAAAGAATGGATATCGAGCAGGTCATGATGCTGTAATTTTGGCATCTTCAATAACAGCAAAAAAAGGCGATAATTGTTTGGAGTTAGGTATTGGTTCTTGCGTTGTATCGTTATGCCTTGCCTATCGTGTAAAAGGGATAAAAATTCTTGGGTTTGAGAATAATCCATCAATGTTAGAAATTTCTAATAAGAATATTGAAATTAATAATTTTCAAGAAATTATTAAGGTATTAAATATTGATATAGAGAGTAATTCTGAGAAGATGAGAGAGTTAAAAAGTCATACATTTGATCATGTTTATGCAAACCCTCCTTATTTTATAAGAAATATATCTAGTGCTCCAGAAAATGATAATAAAAAAGCCGCTAATATTGGAAACAATGAAACATTAGAGACTTGGATAAAGAAATCTTTAACTTTTTCAAAATCAGGAGGAAAAATAACTTTTATAAATCATATTAATAATTTACCTGAACTTCTCTATTTGTTTTCAAGAAAAATGGGTGGAGTTGAGGTAACTCCGATTTTTTCTAAAAGGAATGTGCAAGCTTCAAGAGTGATAATAACTGGAGTAAGAGACTCAAAAAAAGCTTTGAAATTTAATAATGGTTTGATTTTAAATAACAATAACGGGACGCCAACTCGAAGAGTTGAAAATATCTTAAGAAATGGGGCTGCCTTATGAAGTTAATGCATTAGAGCTATTTTTTAAGCTAAAACTATTATAGAAAAAGAATTCTTAATTATATTAAATATTTAGGAATTGGAGGTTAATTTGACAGCATCGAGTATGGAAGACTTAGTTTCACTTTGTAAAAGAAGAGGCTTTATATTTCAAACTAATGAATTATATGGAGGTCTTCAAGGGTTGTACGATTATGGACCTTTGGGAGTTGAATTAAAAAATAATCTTAAAGAGGCTTGGTGGAGCTCTATGGTTTATGAAAGAGATGATGTCGAGGGTCTTGACTCATCAATTTTAACCCATCCAAAAGTCTTGAAATATTCAGGACATGAAGAGACAT
>JABHUT010000137.1 GCA_018658685.1 Alphaproteobacteria bacterium | reverse complement strand
TTACTTGCATTAATCATTAAATTCTTCAATTAAATAACAATGTTTAGAATTATATGTCTATTTCTCTTTCCAGTGTTCACAGCTTTAGCTTTGCTAGCATATCTAAAATTCTATATATAAAAAATAAAACTATCTATTATCGAATTAACAATATAAAAACCGTTCAAAATACATTGGATGCCCTATGAATCAGGAAATTAGAAATATTGCAATAATTGCTCATGTCGATCATGGTAAGACTACGCTTATAGATTCAATAATGAAACAAAGTGGTTTGTTTCGTGATAATCAGCAGGTTGATGAAAGGGTTATGGATTCTGGAGATCTTGAAAAAGAGAGAGGAATAACAATTTTAGCCAAACCAACATCAATTCCTTGGGGTGATATTAGAATTAATATAATTGACACTCCTGGCCATGCAGACTTTGGCGGAGAAGTGGAGAGAGTGCTGGGAATGGCAGATGGTGTTATTTTGCTAGTTGATTCAGCAGAAGGGCCAATGCCGCAAACTAAATTTGTTCTAGGAAAGGCGTTAAAACAAGGTTTGAGACCAATTGTTGTCATTAATAAAATTGATAGACCTGATAGACGACCCGACGAGGTAGTAAATGAAATTTTTGACCTTTTTGTATCACTTGATGCTGATGACGAACAATTGGATTTTCCAATATTATATGCTTCAGGAAGAGCAGGGTGGTGCGTCAAAGAAATGAATGATAGTTCTGACAACCTTAATGACCTTATGGAGTTGATAATTGAACATGTTCATGCTCCAGAAGTTGATGAGGTAAATGAATTTGCAATGCTTGCAACTTTGCTTGACTATGATTCCTATCTAGGCAGATGTTTAACGGGAAAAGTTATATCAGGGAGTGCAAAAATTAACGATCAAGTTAAAGCAATAAATTTAGACTCTAATATTGTTGAAAATGGTAGATTAACAAAACTTTTTAAGTTTGAGGGAACAAGTAAAACGCCTGTCGATGAAGTTTTTTGTGGAGATATAATATGTATTGCAGGACTTACAAAGGCATCAGTGTCTGATACAATTTGCTACCCATCTATAAATACTCCTTTAAAATCTACTCCAATTGATCCACCAACAATGTCAATAACAATAACCGTTAATGACTCTCCCTTTGCCGGAAGGGAGGGAAAAAAGGTTACCTCAACAGTTATAAGGGAGAGATTAATTGCCGAGTCTGAAACTAATGTGGCTATTACTTTTTCAGAAGGTCAAGGAAAAGACTCTTTTGAGATTGGAGGAAGGGGTGAACTTCAGTTAGGTGTTTTAATAGAGACAATGCGACGTGAAGGTTATGAAATGACTGTATCTCGCCCTAAGGTTTTATATAAAAAAGATGAATCTGGTAATAAGCTCGAACCCATTGAGGAGGTTATTATCGATGTAGATGATGAATTCTCAAGTTCGGTCCTTGACAGCATGAATAGACGTAAAGGTGAAATGAGTGATATGAGATCATCAGGTTCTGGAAAAACAAGAATAATTTTTCTAGCACCTTCAAGAGCCTTAATTGGTTATCAAAACCGTTTTTTAACTCAAACAAAAGGAACGGGTGTTATTAATAGAATATTTCATGACTATGGACCTTACAAAGGCGATATTGAAGGCAGAAGAAATGGCGTTTTAGTCTCTACTGAAACAGGCCCTGCTGTTGCTTATGCATTATTTCATCTTCAGGATAGAGGTGTAATGTTCTTAGGACCTCAGACCGAGGTTTATGAAGGAATGATAGTTGGAGAGCATAATCGAGAAAATGATCTTGGTATTAATGTTCTTAAAGGTAAGAAGCACTCAAACGTTAGGTCATCAGGTGCTGATGAAGCCGTTATTCTTGTTCCGCATCAACAAATGTCATTAGAAGAAATGATGGCATATATTGATGAGGATGAGCTTCTTGAGATAACTCCATCCAAGCTTCGATTAAGAAAAAAATATCTTGATCCAAATGAAAGAAAAAAAATGAGCAAAAATTAATATTAAAGGTTTAGTTTGTCTAAAAATATTTTAAAAGAAAATCTCGAGACAAAAATTTGTTCAACTTGTAATAAAAAATTTTCGTGGAGAAAGAAATGGAAACTTACTTGGGCGAATGTTTTGTATTGTTCAGAGAGATGCAGAAGAAATAAGAGGGTTGATGTTTAAGCTAAATTTATCAAATATTTTAATTTTCTTTGGAAGTTTTCCGTTTATTTTGCTTTCAGTACTTTCTGTACTCACTTTTGATAGTTTTCTTGGTTATAATTTAGATTATTTAGCATCCTTATACTCCTTGGTCATCGCTTGTTTTATTTGTGGAAGCTATTGGGGTATTTTTTTAAACAATCAAAAGATTAAAATTAATTTATTTATTTTAAGCAATATTTTAACTTTAATTTTATTTTTTGGGTTTTTAATTCTAACTAATTCCCAATTCATTTTATTGGCAATATTTGTATTTATATTTCTTTTATTGGTGGATATTTACATTTTTAAAACTAATGCAACTGATTTAAATTATGTTAGAACTAGATTCTGCGTAACAACTCTAGTTGTTATAGCTCTAATAATTTTATCACTTAACTAGCTCTAACTCTTTTTAATATTCCGCTAAATGTTGATATTGTTACTTTTTCATTAAAAATTTCACCTTTAATAAAAATCATGGAACCTGTTTTGTTGGTGATTTCTCCTTTTCCATAAATAATATTATCGTTAACTGATGCTCTTAAAAATTCTGTGGAACAAGATACTGTAACAAAAGACTCTTCTTTAATCTGATTAAGAGAAATAACAAACAAGGTATAATCTATGAATGACATAATCATTCCGCCATGAAGTGATCCCATGCCATTTAGATGATGCTTTTTACATTCAAATGCTGATATGTTTCCTTTATTATTTTCCTGATAGTAAAAAGGGCCAGCATGATC
>JABHUT010000136.1 GCA_018658685.1 Alphaproteobacteria bacterium | reverse complement strand
GGTATATCAATATGGCGGCTTTTATTTCCTGGTGTTAGCTTAATAATGATAATTGGTTTATTTACAGTAATTGTACTTCAACCCTTGATAGCAACATCAACCTATAAATTTAAAGAACTTGAGGCAAGATTTGTTAGAGGTCAGCCAAGTCTTGTGACCTTATCAGAAAATGGTTTGTGGCTTAAAGATATTAATCAAGCAGACAACACATATAGAATTATAAATTCATTAGGTTTAGAAAAACAAGCAAGTAATCTAGAAAAAGTCATTTTTTTTAATCATTCAAAAAGCGGTAAACTAATTAGTAGATTTGACGCAGAGAGCGCTCTTCTGATCAATAATTCTTGGGAGCTCAATAATATTTGGATATATGAAAGAGAAAAAAAACCAGAGTTCAAAAATAAAATAACAATCAAAACTAATTTAACATCTAATCAAATTCAGGAAAATTTTGCACCCCCAGAAACGATATCTGTATGGAATCTTCCAAGATTTATTAAGATTGCAGAGCAAGCAGGCTTTACTGCGACAAGACATAAAACAAAATTCTATTCAATTTTAATTTTTCCTCTCTTTCTGTCATCAATGCTAATTATAGCCGCCCCTTTTTCAGTTAGATTCATAAGATCTGAAAAAACAAATACTTTGATTTTATCAGGATTATTATGTGGTTTATTACTTTATACTTTATCCAATGTAATATCAGCATTTGGAGCCTCTGGAAGCATCAACCCTATTTTGTCTGCATGGTCTCCTCCTTTATTGGCCATACTTTTAGGGGTTAGCGCTCTTATATTTATAGAGGAAGGTTAAGTGAAATTTTTTACAATTATTTTATTTTTTATTTTATCAGTTTCTCCAGTTCTTTCTGAAGAAAATATAAAGAACTCAATTGAGTCTGATAAAATTGAATATCTAAACGAAACTAACGAATTAAAAGCCTTAGGTTCAGTAAAAATTACTAGAGAAGACTATCAACTTGAGGCTGATGAGGTCTCATTTGATCAAAAAAATAACATTATCGAAGGTATTGGAAATGTTATTATCAAAGAAAAAAGTGGATCAACCATTCTAGCATCAAAATTTAAGTTATCGTCTGATTTAAGCGATGGTATTATAGAAATGCCAACATTACTGACTAAAGAAGGCACAGAGATTTCATCCGCCTATGCAATTAGAAGTGGAAGTAAATCTATTGTTCTAAAAAAAGGTATCTTTTCACCTTGTCAGAATTGTAAAAAGTCAAAGGAAAAACCATCCTGGCAAGTCAAAGCAAATAGAATTATTTACGATGAAGAAAATGGAAATATAATTTATGAAGGTGCAAGATTTGAATTATTTGGTTTTCCAGTGCTTTATGTTCCTATTGCAACACATCCTAGTCCGGATATAAAAAAAAGAAGCGGTTTCCTAGCTCCCACAATAACAAGCTCTGGCGATCTTGGTTTAAATATTAAAGCACCATATTTTATAAATTTAGCTCCGAATTATGACCTCACAATAACTCCATGGATTGTCACAAAAGGAGCTCTTGTAGGTGAAGGGGAGTGGAGGCAAAGATTTAAAAGAGGTAAAATTAACTTTCATATTATTGCAGCCTCATTGACTGATAAATTTAAATCAAAAACTGTAAATATTAATGATGATTGGAATGCTGTAATAAGCTCTCCTTTTAATAATCCAAGTGATTTAAAGCAATTAGGAAAAAAACTTGTTTTTGATTATGATGATAATACACATTCTATTACAAATGTTGAAGTAGCAAAACTTGATGATACACGTCCCTCATCAATAGCAGATGCTATAGGGTATAATTTCAGAGGTTCTTTTTCTGCTTACGGAAACTTTCAATTGAATAATTGGGATTTAAATTTTAGTGGGAAATTTGTCTCTGATGATACATTCTTGAGAAGATTTGATCTAGATGACGAAACAGAAATCAAATCTTACTTATCACTATCAAGGTACTGGAAAAATGCACAGCTAGAAATAAATTCAATTTATTTTTCAACACTACTTCCTGAGAGAGATGGGTCTGAGCCATTAATTTTACCAGAAATAAAATTTTCTTGGGACCCGAAGAAAGTAATATTTGGAGGAAAATCAAAGCTATCCATAAATACGCTTGGTATTGTAAGAAAAACAGATGGAAATACTTATAGAATATCTAGTGAAATCAATTGGGAGAGACAATTTATAAAAAAAGGAGGTCATTTATTTAAATTAAATTTAAATTTACGAGGTGATGCCTATAGATCAACAAAAAGGTGGGCGCCTAATAATTCATCAAGATTATTTTTATCTAATCCCTTAGGAGAAACAAAAAATATTTATCGTCTTCTTCCGTCACTAGAAATAGAATGGAAATTACCTCTAAAATATGATTTTTCAAATACTATAATTGAACCAATTATTCAAATTTCTTATTCTTCAGATAATGATAAGAATATAGAAATTCCTAACGAAGACAGTATAGGCTTTGAACTAAATTCACATAATATTTTTTCTAGCAATAGAATGCCAGGCATAGACCTATGGGAAACAGGTAGTAGGATAAACTATGGCTTTAAATTTTCACATTTTTTCAATAAAAATGGTGTATTTTCAGGATTAATTGGACAAAGCTATAAATTCAAAAATCCTGATTCATTTGAAAAAGGGTCTGGGTTAGAGAAAAAGTTATCTGATTTTGTTGTAGATTTCCTTTTTAAACCGAGTAAAGAGATAACCCTATCTTACAGAGGGAGACTTGACGATAATGATATAAATTTAAGAAGATCTGAATTTGATATGCTTATAACTTATCCAAAATGGGGTATTCGAGCAGGGCATGTACTATTAAATAATGTCGAAATTTTAAATTTTAAGGAACAAAGAGAGGCAAGGTTTGCAACTTTCTTTAATCTCACAGATCAATGGCTTATTCAGGCAGCGCTGCGCTATGACGTAGTTTCAAGAAATTCTCTTAATAATAGAATTTCTGCAGTTTATATTGACGATTGCATGTCATTTGAAATAGGGTTTAGAAGGAAATTTTCAGAATACAGGGACTTAAAACCATCGAATTCATTTATGATTAAATTTAATGTATTTACTTTTGGCGGCGGAACGTTAGATAGTTCGGATCGTATATCAAAATTATGGGAAAACTAAAATTGTTTTTAAATAGCTTAATTATTTTAAATATTATGAAAAAATATAAATATAT
>JABHUT010000135.1 GCA_018658685.1 Alphaproteobacteria bacterium | reverse complement strand
GCCTTTTTATCACCAGCTGCCTTCGGTCTAATGACAGGTGGGTATATTAAAGCCTCAAGCATGATTGAGATGCTTTTAGGTATTCTAGTAGGTGCTGTTACTTTTTCTGGCTCAGTAGTTGCTTTTTTAAAGTTGCAAGGGTTAATGAAAAGTGCACCAATTATTTTACCTTTTAGACATATTTTAAGTATTGGAATTCTATCTGCTATATTAATTTGTTCCTATCTTATCTTAACTGGCTCAGAAATTGATCAACTTCTATTTTTAATTATTAGTATTTTATCTCTAGCATTAGGATTACTCCTTATTATTCCAATTGGCGGTGCAGATATGCCTGTGGTAATCGCGGTACTGAATTCTTATTCAGGTTTTGCTGCTGCAATTATAGGTTTTACACTAAGTAATTTAGCCTTAGTTATAACTGGTGCTTTAGTCGGTTCTTCTGGAGCAATTCTTTCTTACATAATGTGTGCAGCTATGAATAGATCTTTTTTCTCTGTAATTATGGGTGGTTTTGGAGACGAGGTAGGAGGATCATCTGATATAAAAGAAACAAGGCCCGTTAAGATTGGATCTGCAGACGATGCAGCATTTATTTTAAAAAATGCTAGCTCCGTAATTATAGTTCCTGGTTATGGTATGGCAGTTGCAAGAGCTCAGAATTCTCTAAAAGAGATGGTTGATAAATTAAAAGAAATGGGAATAAAGGTTACTTATGCGATTCATCCGGTAGCCGGAAGAATGCCTGGTCATATGAATGTTTTATTAGCGGAAGCAGATGTTCCTTATGATGATATTTATGAGTTAAGTGAAATAAACTCTGATTTTGCGCAAGCTGACGTTGCCTTTGTTATAGGTGCTAATGATGTGACTAATCCAGCAGCAAAATCTGATCCCCAGAGTCCAATTTTTGGCATGCCTATTTTAGAGGTTGAGAATGCTAAGACAGTCCTATTTATTAAAAGAAGTCTTGGAATAGGATATGCGGGTATAGATAATGATCTATTTTATAGAGAGAATACTATGATGCTCTTAGATGATGCAAAAAAGATGTCCGAAGACATTTCAGCTAGTATATAAATTTTAATTAAGTAGATATTTAGTAAGATTTTCTCTCGTCGGTTGTCTTCTTCATAGGAATTAGACCCTCACGCATAGCTCTTTTTCTAGCTAATTTTCTTGCTCTTCTAATGGATTCAGAATGCTCTCTAGCTTTCTTTTCAGATGGTTTTTCATAACAATTTCTTAACTTTACTTCACGAAAAACGCCTTCTCTTTGCATTTTTTTCTTAAGAACACGTAAAGCTTGTTCAACATTATTATCTCTTACTGAAACTTCCATTTAAACCCTTTATCTTTTATTTATAAGGCTTGAGTACCAAAGGCTAACAATAATGTCTAGTAAACAAATCAATTATTATTCGAAAGTATTATAACTACTCAAAAGAATGTTGTTTATCAAATAAGTATGTGACATGCCCCATTTTTCTACCTTTCTTGATTTCAGACTTATTGTAGAGGTGAATTTTAGTATTTTCTGAACTGCTTTCATTTACCCACTCCCTTACATCATCGCCAATTAAATTAATCATATGAGCATTGTTATTTAAAATAGGTTTTTTTATCTTTTTTCCAGCCACACATAATATATGCTGTTCAAACTGACTAACATCACAAGCATCGATAGTCCAATGACCTGAGTTATGAACTCTTGGAGCAATCTCATTAACTAAAATACTATCTTTTGTAACAAAAAATTCAACTGCTAGAATCCCTATGTGATCAAGCTCTGTGATAATTTTCTCAGAATAAGTAATTAATTTATCGGTTTGCTCATCTGTTAACTTTATTGGAGAATAGGTATGTTTTAATATATGATCTTGATGTACATTTTTGCCAATTGGGTAATGATATATATTATTTTCTATATCTCTTGCTATTATTACCGATACTTCAAATTCAAATGGTATTTTCTTTTCGATTATTGATTTTAATTTAATTTTCTCAAATATTTCACTGTAATTATTTTGATTTTTTATGGATTCTTGACCTTTGCCGTCATAACCGAGGGTTCTGGTTTTAATAATGCAATCTTTAAATTCCATATGAGCTGTTCTTAAATCATTTGCAGTCTCAATACTCATATAAGGTGCTATTGGAATATTTAGACTGCCAAGAAATTCTTTTTCTGTTAATCTATCTTGTGTGAGCAGTAAACTTCTTTTTCCTGGTCGAATTTTTTCATTATTCTTTATAAAATCAATTGTTTCTATAGGTATATTTTCAAATTCATAGGTTATGAAATCCACCTGTTTTGAGAATCTTTCTATTGCATTTTTATTATTGTAATCCTCTTTTGTAAAAAACTCTGATGATAGACTTGCCGGGCAGTTATCTTCAGGACAATAAATATGGGTTTGTATTCCAACCTTTTTTGCTGCATTACTTAGCATCATTCCAAGCTGACCACCTCCAAGTATTCCTATTATTGTTTTAGTCATTAAGAGGGCTTAGATCTACATTTTTTGTTTGATTGAGTCGCCATTTATCAAGCTCTTTTGAAATCTTGATATTATTTAATGACAATATTGAGGCAGCTAAAAAAGAAGCATTTTTTGCTCCAGAAGAACCAATTGCTAATGTTCCAACTGGAATTCCTGCAGGCATCTGAACAATTGATAGAAGACTATCAAGGCCATTTAAGGCTTTGCTTTCTACTGGCACTCCCAAAACTGGAAGCGTGGTTAGTGAAGCAACCATGCCCGGTAGATGAGCTGACCCACCAGCTCCTGCTATAATAACTTTAATTCCACGGCTTTTAGCTTTTTTTGAATAATTAAATAATCTTTCAGGTGTTCTATGGGCTGAAATAATTTTAGTTTCATAAAGGATTTTTAATTGCTCAAGTACTTCACACCCCTCCTTCATTGTCTTCCAATCTGATTGGCTTCCCATTATTACAGAGACTAGAGCTTTATTATCAGATTTTTTTTTCACTTTAATTCCTAATCTTTATTCACTTTCTTTAAGTTCATTAAGTTTTGCAAAAACGTTATCAGATGTATATTCTTTTTTAGGATCTTCTTCTGCATATGTCTC
>JABHUT010000134.1 GCA_018658685.1 Alphaproteobacteria bacterium | reverse complement strand
GGTTTTACTTTTAACTTCCGCCCAACCCTCAGGAGAGGTAACATCATGTTCAATAAAAAAAGCTTCACCATTTGAGCTTAAAATTTCATCCTCAACTTTTTTTCCACCTTCAACATCAATATCTGTAAGAATTACTTTTGCGCCCTCTCTAGCAAAAGCTATTGACATTGATCTACCCAGACTAGGGTTAGATGCCCCACCCGTAACTATTGCGATTTTATTATCTAATCTTCTCATTATATTTCCTTATATTAAATTTCTGTGTGGATTAAAAAATTTACGTATCTCATCTATTAAAACCTCTGGCTCTTCCATAGGCGCAAAATGTCCACCTGATGAT
This sequence comes from Alphaproteobacteria bacterium, assembly GCA_018658685.1. Lineage (GTDB taxonomy): Bacteria > Pseudomonadota > Alphaproteobacteria > MED-G09 > MED-G09 > MED-G09. The sequence continues at coordinate 13,254 of JABHUT010000134.1, read as the reverse complement.
TTAACGTTCCAGTATTGAATATTATGCTCTTTCTCCATCCATTTTCTTGGTCGAAATATCACATCCCCTTCAAATATTGTAAACCCTGTAATACTCTCAACCATTGGGTGTCTGTTATGTGAAGGCTTCCAAACATTTTGTATTGCCTCATAGTAATATCGCGCCGAGGTTCCAAAACTTTCGCTTAGCCAATAAATCATAGCTGTATTTATAAGATCGTCTTTAGAAAAACGACTTTCAATATTTCCTTTGCAATCACTCCACGCACGTCTTTTCTCTATTAACCATGCCAGTAGGCCAATAGGTGAGTCATTTAATCCATACGATAAAGTTTGAGGTCTTGAGGCTTGTATCTGAAAATAACCATTTCCTTCTGTAACAAAGTCCATATTTTTTTCATGCCATTTTTTTTCACTATCACTGTAAAAACTTATGTCGGGATGTGGATTTGTAACAAAATCAATTGGTACTGCCATATGTGTATGGATTGCTGGTACTATTTCAGAGTATTTATGACCCAATTGAAGAGTAACTGCCGCTCCCCAGTCACCACCATGAGCAAAAAATTTTTTATATCCTAAAATATCTGTCATAAGTTGAACCCAAAGATCTGAAGTTCTCCAAAAATTAATTCCTGTTTCCTTTAGAGGTGTTGAAAATCCATACCCTGGCAAGGACGGTACGATTACATCAAATGATTGCTCAATATCTCCACCATACTGTTCAGGATGCGCTAAAGGTTTAATAACTTTTTGATAGTCCCAAAAAGTCCAAGGCCATCCATGAGTAAGAATTAATGGCTTTGAGTTTTCTCCAGATCCCTTTTCATACATAAAGTGAATTGGGATATTATCTATTTTGATTTTATAGTGTGAGAACTTATTTATTTCTTTTTCTTGTTTCTTCCAATCGTAATCTTTTGACCAGTAGCTAATTAAATCTTTAAGATAAGTTTCTTCAGTACCGTATTTCCATTCTTTATTTCCAAAATCATTGGATACTCGTGAATTTTTAACCCGATAATTGATATCATTAAGTACATCTTGCTTAATATTTAAAATAAAGGAGTTGTCTTTTATCTTATTATTCATTTAGAGCTTCCATTTTTTATTATTATTAAATTCAAATTTAAAGAAAATTAAAGGAATACTTTTCTTATATATTACCTTCTTCTTTGGTTTCTTATAAAATTACGAATTTCTACAATATTCTCATAATCTTTATGATTAACTTTTATAAACCCTTGGCTTTCGCCAAACGTAATTTCTTTAAAGCATTTTTCATCTATATTTTTTAGATTGAGATTATGATTTATTAACTCATTTTTGAATTCATAGGGTAGGTCTTTTCTAATAACATGGGGACCATTCATAATAAAACCAGATAGCCAAATTACCCTTAGTTTATCCATATCGAGTAAACCTTTTTTAATCATATTTCGGAATACACCTCTTGTGTAGCCTTCTTCAACAGGCCCTTGTCCTGAAACCCAAGTGGCCCCAGCATCATACTGACCATTTAAAACTGCAATAATTGCTTGTTCATGTCCCCCGGCAAATCCGGTTCGACTAAAAAACTCAGATGGATTGATACCTCTTTGATGCAGCTCAAAAGAAGGAACTAGATACCCTGAGGTTGTATTTGGATCTGACCAGGCTACTGATTTTCCTTTCATATCCTCTATAGAGTATATATTGGAGTCTTTTCGAACATACATTGCTGATTTATAGCCGTTAGATCCATCTGTTTCTTTAATCGTAATAATTGGTTCAACTGCATTGGGGTCATCTATATACATTGCAGCATAAGCCGATGGCCCCACGCTTGCGTAGTCTAAAGTCTTTCCTAATAATCCATGTATTATTCCTGCGACATCAGAGGCTGGATAAAATTTTACAGGTATGTCTAGTTGTTCTTCAAGATAGTTTCTCCAGCATTCATAATTTTTTAATCTATCAGCCTCATTTTCTCCTCCAGCAAGTCCAATTTTTAATTCTTTTAATTCTTTTCGCCAATCAGAAAAAGCTAAGTTTGGAGATAAAATAAAAAAAAATGAAAGAATTAAAAAAATAAAAAAATTACGTAAAATCATTATTGGTCTCTATGCAGTCTATATACAATTATACATTGATTAACATTTATATCTTATCAAGTGTCAATATGGCTTTTAAAATTTAAGCCTAATTTCATAACAAATTTAGTTTATTAACTATTTATTTTATAAATAAAGTTAATTAATAGCTTGAATATTAGGATTGATAATGTAGCATTTCAGTTGAATGAATTTAATAATAAGAAAGGGGAGGAAATCCATATGAAACTTTTTAACAATATACTTATTTACCTAGCGATATTAATTGTACCAGTTTTTTGGGGAATGGAAGTTAAAGCCCAAGATGAAGGTGTTGAAGAGATTGTAGTTACAGGTAAGGCCATCAAAGAAAGCCAAATGGCCGCTATTGAGGCAAAGCGCCAGGCTGTGAATGTAGCTGATATTATATCAGCAGATGCTATTGGTAGATTTCCAGATGTGAATTTATCTGATGCACTTGGAAGATTGCCTGGGATTTCAATAGAAAGAGACCAAGGTCAAGCAAGATATGTAAGTTTTAGAGGAACTCCAAAACGTTACACTACAACTGCATTTAACGGAATAAATATTCCCGGTGTCGAAAATGGACGAATTCCTAGATTTGACTCCTATCCAGCGGTTATTACTTCTCAGGTTGTAGCAAATAAAGCGATTACAGCTGATATGCCTGGAGAATCAATTTCTGGATTTATTAATATTAAAACTTTTAAACCATCAGATATTGAAGGATTTTCTTTTTCTTTTGAAGTAGGAATGGGTGAACAAGATCAGGGCGGAGGCGATACCTCAAAAGAGAATTTGAGACTTTCCTATTCCAATGATGATTTTGGTTTTGTAGTATACGGCTCAGCACACAATAATGAGCAAATTACAGATAACCGAGAGCCTACATACGGTGGAACTAAAGGTGCTCAAACTCCAGATAGAATTGATTTTAGAAGCTATAGAGTTGAAAGAGAGAGTGAAGCTTTTGGTGGAACTATTGAAAAATATCTAGAAAATGGTGGTAGAATTTTTCTTACCTCACTAAACACAGAATTTCTCGATAATGAAGAAAGAAATGATTTCCGAGCTTATGTAAAAAATGGAACCCCTACAACTGGATCAGGATTTACAGGAAGTGCTAGAAGGCTTTTCAATGATGCTCGTTATATAAATAAAACTGAGATGAATACAATAGGTATTGATACAGTATTTGGTAGCTGGGATATTGAAGCTCAAGTTAGTAAAATTGATACTACTTTTGATACCTTTATGCCAATTGGCTATTTTATTGGTGGCGGACAATTAAAGAATCTTTCTTATGATATTTCAGATCCTCAGAATCCACTTGTTAGTTTTGATGGAACGTATCGAGATATTGATTACAGTACCCAGCTTCTTGTTGATGCAATTGGCGGACTTTATACCGAAACTGATCAATTTAAAATTGATATAAGTAGAGATAATAACAGAGGTCAATTTAAGTTTGGACTTCAGTATGATGATAGATTAGCCACTGGAGGAGGAGCAACTCTTGCTACCGTAACTAATGCAAAAGGATATCCATCAGAAGAGTGTAATCCTAAAGATTATATGCTAGGTGATTTTGCTAGCCCAAGAGATAATAGCGTTGGTGCTTTCTACACAGATAATGTCGCGCTTTACCAATGTATAAAAGATACTGGCCGTACTCGATCAGATTTCCCGGACGATGAAAAAATTGATATTGAAGAAGTTTTATTTGCTGCTTATATAATGCAAACTTTTGAAATGGACTGGGGATCAATTGTTGCAGGCCTTAGAGTTGAAGACACTGAATATGAAACTAGTGGTTTTAAATTAGCAACTGTAAGTGCAGATGATATCGGCTACGGAAATGTTGCAGCTGGAGCTAAAGAAGCGCTAAAAGTTAAAAGAAGTTATACCAATTATCTTCCAAGTCTTCATATCAATTATGATATGGCCGATGATGTAAAACTTCGTCTTTCTTATTCAACTGGAATAAGTAGACCATCGTATATTGAATCAAGAGCAGCGGCATCAATTGGTATTATTACTCAAGAGATTACAGGCGGTAATCCTTTCTTAAAAGAAGAAGAGTCATGGGGTATAGATGCTGCATTTGAATGGTATTATGATGAAGCAAGTCTTTTTTCTGTAACGGTTTTTCATCGTGAGATTGATAATGTAATTTCTGAATCCAATTCAAAAGTAGACGGAAGTCTGTATTCTGATTCAGCAGAACCAGGAGAATTATGGGACCTAGCTGCATTTGGGAATGGTAAGGATGGCGAACTTCAAGGTCTTGAAATTTCTATAAATGCTAGGATGGATAATTACATCGATGGATTTTTCTCCGGCTTTGGAGCATCACTAAATGTCGCATTAATTGAATCCGAATATACAACTCCTGAGGGTAAAGTTTTTGCACTTCCTGGACAATCGGATACAAATTATAATGCTAGTGTATTCTATGAGGACCATGGATTTTCTGCTCGATTAACCTATCGCTACAGAAGCGAATGGCTTGATGAAACTGAAACAGGAGCAGTATTTAATCTAGGTGGAGGAGTTTATTGGGCTGCCCAGAACCGTCTTGATGCATCAGTTCGATACGATCTTGAGGCATTAACTGGTCAAAAAGCATCAATCTTTGCTGATTTTAATAATATTACCGATGAATCAGATATGCGATATACTGCCCAAAGATGGAATGTAAACCAAGTTGAGTCTTTTGGTAGAAGCTTCCTCGCTGGAGTTCGTTACGCATTTTAATAATTAGTAAGATTAAATAAAAACCTCATATAGTTCCTATGTGAGGTTTTTTATTGCATTAGAGGGCTAAATAGTTAGTATTTTTGTTATGAAAATTATTAAATATATACTTGTTGTTTTTGTTTTAACTGTAATTTCTGTTTTTTGGTTTAATGGGAAAGAAATTCCATCATTTGAACGTCCTATTCCAGTAAAATTTTCTGAAAATCTAAGAGAAGATTATAGAAAATTACCTTTCACTGGTGCGCATAATTTTAGAGATTTAGGTGGTTATAAAACTGAAGATGGAAGAACTCTCAAATGGGGTAAACTTTATCGCTCTGACGATCTTCACTTGCTTACGGACGAAGATGTAAAATATCTTTCAAGGTTAAATATAAAATCGGTAGTAGATTTTCGTTCTGATGAAGAAAGAGAGTCCGAACCTGATAGGTTAACACCGAATATGACTCAAGTACTTCTTCCAATTAAATTTCAGCCTAAAGAAATCGGTGATATACCCCTAGCAAGCTTCATGAAAGATGTAACTCTTGGCAATATAGATGCTAGCAACTTATTAAGAGATTTTAATATTGTAATAGTTAATGAATTTGCAGAGGAATATAAAAAATTCTTTAGGCATATATTAGAAAATAATGCTGAGCCTATTGTTTTTCATTGTACTGCAGGAAAAGATAGGGCTGGTTTTGCTAGCGCAATGATATTGTCTGTTCTTGGAGTTCCAAGAGAAAAAGTCATTGAAGATTACTTGTTGACCAATACTTATGTTAAAGATCATGTTGATAGTGCGATGTTAGAAATTGAAATGAAAACTTTCTTTCAAGCAGATACGGATAATTTAAGAAAAATTCATTTAGTTGAAGAAAGATACATACAAGCTGCATTTGATACTATTGATAGTGAATGGGGTAGTATGGATAATTTTATTTCCGGGGCTTTAAGCTTAACTGAAGAAGATATCTTAAAATTAAAAGATTTTTATTTACAGTAAAACTTTTATACTATTCATTTTCTTTAAATTGATATTTTCTCTTTTTAATTTTTGTAAATACGTTTGGATTGAATTATCTTTGATTATAATTCGTAGAATTCTTATTTTAAATTATTGTGATATTAATAAATTACAAAACTAGGCTTAAAAACTATGTCGAGAGAAATTCCAGATGATCATCCTTCATTAGACCTTAAAAAGGCTTTAAATTTTGTGTTATCAACTCTTGAGAAAGGTGTAACAGAACGAGGCCATGATTTTCATCTCCTTGTTTTAGGAACTTTAGATGAGGAGAACAATCCACAAACTAGGAATGTTGTTTTAAGAAAGGTCGATTTATCTCAATCACTCCTTCGCTTTCATACGGATAAAAGATCAAATAAGATTTTGGATATTAAAAATAATAATTCTATTTCTCTTCTTGGATATGATAAATCAAATAAACTCCAGGTAAGAATAATGGCAAGAGCTGAAATAGAATCTTCACAAGAAACTTTGTTGGATATTTGGTCTGATATGTATCCAATGAGCAGAGAGTGTTATCGAGTTAATGACGCCCCAGGCAAGGCTGTTTCATCAAAAGACGATGTTTTTTTTGAAGAAGAGGGGGCTGATAAAATGAATGGGTTTGAAAACTTTACAATTGTAAACTGTTATATTGACTCCATAGAAACTCTCTTTCTTCACTCCTCAGGGCATTTAAGAGCAAAATATCAAAATGAAAATAATCAATTCACTGGTCAATGGCTAGTTCCATAAAATGACAATTAACTATAGCTCAGGAAATGATATTATTATTCCAACAAATAATACGACATATAGAGGCTTAAAAGGGGATGATATTTACGTAATATCAAAAGCAATACCTTCTGACACATCCCTAACTATTGTTGATACAGAGGGTAAAAATACTATTCAATTAGCTGATGGATTAGAAATTTCATCAACTAAATTTTCTTCCAGCGCTTTTCAAATTACACTTTCAAATGGAGCAATTATAAATATTAGCGCGGCTGATAAAAACTCATATGAGATTGGAGGAAATATAACCGGAGGAATAAGAGTTGAACAAAAAAATTATCTAGAATTTTCAAAATTATTTGGAATTCAAGCATTCCCAAAATCTGGCGCATTATCAGGTGATACAAATATAGTAATTAAAGAGACAAGTCTTGGCTCTAATAATATAGATTTTTCTTGGATTGAGAAAACCCCAGATAGCATTGGCCTGGACGATATTGAGGTAAATGAATTAATGGATTTTGTAAAAGTTCCTGGATTTAATACGCAAGCTGCTATTTTGATTCAAGGGAATAATATAATTGCAGAGTATTATGGTGAGGGATACGATAAGTCTAGTTTAGTAACAAGCTGGTCGGTTGCTAAGAGCTTTACCTCTACTTTAATTGGTATAGCAATTGATGAAGGTTACATAAATTCTATCAATGATCCTATCACTGATTATCTACCTGAATGGAGAGGAAAGGATCAAGATAACATTTTATTAAAACATCTTCTAGCAATGCAATCGGGGATGGACGACCATCCATTAGCAGGAGTTGTTTTTTCAACGAATATGGTCAAATACTCTCTTGATAGAGATATTATAAGGCCTCCAGAAACAGCCTTTAGTTATTCTAACGAAGATTCTATGTTGCTAGGTGAGATTTTAGAAAATGCTACAGGTTTATCTGTTCAAGATTATGCTGATAAGAAACTTTTTGATATTCTAGAGGTTCAAGATAAATGGTGGACCGATCAGGCTGGTAATACAGTTACCTACGCTAGCCTAGATATGACCCCTAGAGATTTTGCAAAATTTGGATTAATGATTGCTCAGGATGGAAAATGGGAAAATAAAGAAGTTGTCTCATCTGGATGGCTTGAATTAGCTACAAACAATTATAATAATTTGGCTCCTTATGGATTTCAATGGTGGACTAGTAATGGTCCAGACGAAAAAGAGTATAATTTTTTCTCAGCAAAAGGTTTGGATGGTCAATTAATTTATATCTGGCCTGAAATAGATCTGGTCTTTGTTAGGTTTACTAAATATCAGCCTGTTGGGGATGAAGAGTCTGCTATAGTTAATTTTCCAATTTCTTATCAGAATACAGAAACCGGTAATTTACCCACTATTAAACTCGAGGAATTACTTTACGATGTTGGCGATAATCTGATACTTAATTCGGATATTATTGTAAGTAATGACTTTGGGTAGTGATATTATGAATATAAAAGAACGAACAGAACATATGCGTGAGCAGCCTTTATTTCAAGGAATGGGTTTTAATAGGATTTTAGATTTTAGTAAGGAAGACAGCTCTATTAGACTAGAGTATATTGCTGAACATCGTCACTGTCATTCTGGAAATATTGTACAGGGCGGATACGTAACTGGATGGATAGACTCAGCAATGGCTCACAGCGTTATGATACCAACTAATTTTCAGTTTAGCCCTCTAACTCTTGAGCTAAAGATAACTTTTCTTAAGTCTGCTAATCCTGGTCCAGTTATTGCTGAGGCAAAAGTTATTAAGCTTGGAAGATCTATTGCTTTTGTTGAAGGATCATTAATTGATAAGGACGGCAATCTTATAGCAAAAGGGACTTCAACAAATAAATTAGTACCTATGCCTGTGCAATAGCTATTATATTTCTAAAGAAGGATCAGATGAATCCTTGTCTGGATCTGATAGATCTGCCCAAGCTTTAATCGATAAGGGTATAGAAATTATATACACAAACCCTATAAGGCTTAATGTAATCCAAGGTGAATTTAATAAACAAATAAAGACAATGGATACCGATAAAATAATCTTTAAGTCTTTAAATTTTTTTATTTGAAATCGAACATGCTTACCGGAAAACGTTGGAATTTTACTTACAAGAAGAAGTCCAATAATTACTATATAAACACATGTTAAAGTAGGTGTTTCAAAAGCCCAATTGAATCCTAAAAAGGAATGTATAAGAGGTAATAAAACTAAACCAGCACCAGCAGGTGTTGGAACTCCTGTAAAGAAGCTTGGGTATTTTTTATTTTTTGAGTCAATACCAACATTGAATCTTGCTAAACGAAGACAGGATAAAACTATAAAAGTCAGTATAGCAATCCAAGCAGTTATTCCACTATCTTGCAGAATAGAAATATAAATTAATAAACCAGGCGCTATACCAAAGTTCAAAAAATCAGCTAATGAATCAAGCTCTGCTCCAAGTCGGGATTCACTTTTAAAAAACCTAGAAAACCTTCCATCTAGGACATCACAGACAGAAGCCATTACAATACATATTACGCTCAACTCAAATTGATTTGATAAAGCAAAACGTATTGCTGTAATACCAAAACATAATCCTATTAAGGTTGTGATATTTGGTATCATTGATTTAATTGAATTTTTTTTCATAAGTATGCTTTTATTCTATTTATTATTTAAGACAACTTTTAAATTCACAGCGAACCAATAATTGTTTCACCAGCCTTTACTGTATCACCAATTTTTACAGCTGCTTTAGATCCTTCAGGAAGATAAATATCCACCCGAGAGCCAAATCTTATTAAGCCAAATCTTTCACCAGCATCAATTTTATCTTTATTATTAACAAAACTTAAAATTCTTCTAGCTATTAATCCTGCTATTTGAGTAACAATTATCTCTTTATTGTCATCTGTTTCGATTATAAGGCTATTTCTTTCATTTTTTTCACTAGCCTTATCTAAGCTTGCATTAAGAAATTGCCCTTTTTTATAAACTATTTCTCTAATTGTTCCTTTAACAGGACTTCTATTAACATGCACATTAAACACGTTCATAAAGACACATATACGAAACATCTCTTTTGAATCCATTAATAGTTCTTTCGGAGGCTTTGCTTTGTCTATAAGGCATATTTTTCCGTCTGCCGGGCTTATGATTTTATTTTTTATATTTGGAGTTTTTCTATCAGGATCTCGAAAGAACCAGACAACAAAAAATGTTAGAAGAAATCCTATAATAGCAAAAGGTAGCCATACCATTAATAATAATGATGAGGTTAAAAAGAAAATAGTTGCAAATTTCCACCCCTCTTTATGAATTAATGAGACTGTTTTTTTTAATGAAAACATTTTATAAGTTCCTTTTAAAAGAATTATTTGTGTAAAGCATGACATATGTACCTTAATCCTTTAAAATTGAAAGCATTATTGATACTTATATCAAAATAGAAATTAATAATATTAAGGAGGTATCGAAGTGATAGAATTTTTTAAATCAGCTGGTTTATTTATTGTTTGTTTAATATTAAGCCGCTTTATTGGTTTACCTGCTAATTTTACCCCTATTATTGCTGTTGCATCCTTTATGCCTTTTTTGACGAGTAATCGTTATATTCAATTATTTTTGCCAATTGGAGTTTTAATTTTAACTGATCCGTTTTTAGGATTCTATTCTTCAATGCCTGTTGTTTATTTTTGTATTTTATTTGCCAGTATTTTATCTTTTTTATCAAAAGATCTTTCATATAAAAATCTTATTATAAGAGGTATTGCATCGGTTGCCGTCTGGCACATATTTGTTAATTTTTCTGTTTGGCTTTCTGGTGGCTTAGGCTACTCACTTTTCAATACTTACTTATTGGCTTTACCTTTTGACCTCAGGCTATTGATAAGTACTCTGGTATTTTCAAGTTTATTTTATGTTTTAAGAGAGATTGCTATTAGTTTTTACAATCGTTTATATACAAATTCTTAATTTTATTTTGAAATATCCATTTAAAGGAATCAGAAAAGTTATTATTTTTTTATTTATTATAATAATTGCTTTTTCTAATATACACGCCATGGAAAATCCATTTTATAAAGATTATAAAACTCAATTTGAGATACCACCCTTTTCAGAAATAGAGGAAAAGCATTTTATGCCAGCTTTTATTAAAGGTATGGAAGAACATAATAATGAAATAGAGCAAATAATTCAAAACACAGAGAAACCTTCCTTTGAAAATGTTATAATTGCTATGGAGCGCTCGGGAGAATTATTAGATAAAGTTAATGCTGTATTTTTTAATCTTTCTGGATCAGCGACTAATGAAAAATTACAAGAAATTGAAAAGAAAATTTCTCCCAAACTTTCTCAACATTATGACTCTATAAGTCTCAATCCATATATTTTTAAAAAGGTTAGCTTGTTATGGGAAGACGTTGATAATTTAAACTTATCACAAGAAGAAAGAAAAATTTTAGAAGAAACTTATAAAAGGTTTATTAGAAGTGGAGCTCTTCTGCAAGGTTCAGATAAAGATAGATATTCAGAAATTAATCAAGAAATATCAAAACTTTCAGTGCAATTTTCTCAAAACCTATTAGCAGAAACAAACAATTTTGAAATTATACTTGGCAAGGATGACTTAAAGGGTTTGCCAGAAGATATTATTAGCCTTGCTAAGGAAGAGGCTGATAATAAATATAAAAAAACATCTAATACTAAATATAATAATAAATATATATTTACCTCTCACAGAAGCAGCATGTATCCCTTTCTTACCTATTCAGAAAGACGAGATTTAAGGGAGAAACTTTATATTGGTTATATAATGAGGGGTGATAATGATAACGAATACGATAATAAGAATATCACTTCAAAAATTGCTTCATTAAGAGTTGAAAAGGCTAATATCCTTGGCTTTGAAACACACGCTCATTATGTTCTTGATAATACAATGGCAAAAACACCTGATGCTGTTTATGAGCTTCTTAACCAATTATGGAAACCTGCATTAAACAGAGCAAAAGATGAGCTTCAAGAATTACAAAAATTTGTTAATAAAGAAGGTCAAAATTTTAAAATTGCATCTTGGGATTGGTGGTATTATTCCGAAAAAGTTAGAAAAGAAAAATATAATTTAGATGAAGAGGAAATAAAAAATTTCTTCACCCTAGATAATACTATTGATGGAATATTTAAAACTGCCAATAAACTTTTTGGATTAACATTTGAAGAAAAATTCGATATTGAACTTTATCATCCTGATGCAAGAGTTTGGCAAGTTAAGGACGAAAACGGATCTTATTTAGGTTTATATATAGGAGACTATTATACCCGTTCAAGTAAAAGGGGTGGAGCGTGGATGAGCACTTTTAAAGACCAATCAAATTTTGATGGAAGGGAAAGACCAATAGTTGTTAATGTTTGTAATTTTCCTCCTCCAACCAAAAACAAGCCATCTCTTTTAAGTTTTGAACACGTTACTACATTATTTCATGAATTTGGTCATGGTCTTCATGGTTTACTAACAAATACTCATTATGAGAGTTTATCGGGAACCTCAGTTTCAAGAGATTTTGTCGAGTTTCCGTCTCAAGTATTAGAGCATTGGGCAAGTGAACCAGAATCTTTAAAATCTTATGCTAAGCATTATAAGACTGGCGAAGTAATAAGTGATGAACTGATTGATAAAATGAAGAATGCGAGTAAATTTAATCAAGGATTTGCTAACACTGAATATTTAGCAGCAACTTATTTAGATATGGATTGGCATAGCCTCAAGTCTAAAGATATGCAAGATACTAATGATTTTGAAAAAAGCTCTCTTAAGAAAATAGGCCTAATAGATGAAATAGTTTCTCGTTATAGAACTACTTATTTTCAACATATTTTTACCTCTTCATATTCAGCTGGCTATTATAGTTATATTTGGGCTGCAGTTTTAGATTCGGATGCTTTTTCCGCCTTTAAGGAAAGCGGAGACATCTATAATCAAGATTTGGCAGGTAAATATAGAGAATATATTCTTGAAAAAGGTGGTACGGAAGACCCTATGGAGCTATACCGTAAATTTAAAGGTAGCAACCCTAATATAGGTCCGTTACTAGAGGATAGAGGTTTAAATTAGGTGGTACAGCCACTTAGATTTGAACTAAGGACCTCCTGGTCCACAACCAGGCGCTCTAACCAACTGAGCTATGGCTGCCCACCAGGTATTTATCTATCACTATAAAGAGTTTTTCAAAAGTCCTAATTAATTTTTTCCTAATTTTCTCAAACTTTGGCACAGCTATGGCAACAAAACCATTCTCAATACTTTGCTTTAACTCATCCATAATCTCTTCCTTACTCCCCCAGTCTTTATACTTCTTCCAATCTACTTCAAACTCTCTAGACAACTCTGCTTCTTGTAAGAATTTAAACCAATATAAGTAAGTCGTCATTCTCACTGGATACCAATATCCATCATGGAATTTTACATAGTCTGATTTGGGAACGAATCTCTTTTTCCCATTCCTATATTCATGTGATGTATAATCATAATCTACCATTTAACTACCCACTAGTGTTGAGTATTAATGTAGCATTATTTCTTTCTTTCATAAAATATACTTAATATTTAATAGGATTTTACTGCCTATATTTTAACCCCTTATAAAAACCAT
>JABHUT010000133.1 GCA_018658685.1 Alphaproteobacteria bacterium | reverse complement strand
TCTTCAGTCAAAAAATCTCCTTCCAAAAGTGGAATATCAAAATCATAACCACTATCTTTGAAAGGATGACTACACTTAAAATTATCAAAGGATTCAATTTCTTTAATAAATAATAATTCTGATTTTGAAGCTTTCTCAACACTCTCCTTCAAAGCTGTATTAATTATTATTTTTTTACCTAAGGTCGTAATACTCCCCTCATCCAAGGATGACACCTCGTAAAGCCCGTATTTAAATTCAGATGAAAAAGCCAGAGCTCTATTTGCTGGAATTGTCCAAGGTGTAGTTGTCCATATTAAAATATTTGCATCATTTAAATCAGAATCGTCTGTTTTAATTGGAAAAGTAACCCATATAGTGGGTGACACATGCTCTAAATATTCAACTTCTGCTTCAGCAAGAGCTGTTTTTTCAACAACAGACCACATTACTGGCTTTGAACCTCTATAAAGACCGCCATTCATTAAAAACTTGTGAAACTCTCTTACTATTGTACTTTCAGAAGAAAATTCCATTGTTGTATAGGGATTAGACCAATTACCTAAAATACCCAATCGCATAAATTGTTTTTTTTGAATATTTATCCAATCTTTTGCAAAAAGACGGCATTCTTCTCTGAAATCATTAATTGGAATTTCTTCTTTATTTTTTCCTTCATCTCTAAACTTTTCTTCTACTTTCCATTCAATTGGCAAACCATGACAATCCCAGCCTGGACGGTACTCAGCGTCAAACCCATCTAATTGCCTAGACCTTACAATAACATCTTTTAAGATTTTATTTAAAGCGGTTCCCATATGAAGGTTTCCATTAGCATATGGAGGGCCATCATGAAGAATAAATTTTTCTTTGCTTTTTGAAGATTCCCTTAATTTTGAAAATAAGTTACCTTTTTCCCATAAATCAAGAAAGCCTGGCTCTCTTTCAGGAAGGTTTGCCCTCATGGGTAAATCTGTTTTTGGTAAGAGAAGAGTATCTTTATAATCTAATTTATTTTCATTATTGTCTGACATATTTTACCTATAAAACTAATATACCTTAATTCTCAATAACAAATTCAATCGCTTTAGCCGAATCAATCTCTATTTGCTTTTTTAATGATTCAATTCCATCAAATTTCTTTTCTTTTCTTATAAAGTCAATAAAAGAAATAATAATATCCTTTCCATAAAGATCACCTGAATAATCAAATAAATGAACCTCAAGAATAGGTGAGGATTTTCCAAAGGTAGGTCGAACACCAAGATTAGCCACACCTCTATAAAAAAGACCATCAACGTTTATGTTAACGGCATAGACTCCAAATAAAGGCTCAATCCAGCCTTCCATTGAAATATTCGCTGTTGGGAAACCAATCTGTCTTCCTCTTTGATCACCCTTTATGACCTCGCCTTTTACAACCCAGTAATCTCCTAAAATTTTTTTAGCAGCTTTTAGGTCACCTTTTCTTAGGCATTCCCTTACAGAAGAAGATGAAAAAATGTAATTATCTCCTTCTACCTTATCAATAATTGATAAATCGATTTTTAATTTTTTACATATATCTGTTAACACTTTTACATCACCAGACCGATCTTTTCCAAACTTAAAGTTATAACCAACAATTAAATGCGAAACATTTATTGCTTGATTGATAATTTTATCAACAAATTCAAATGGAGTTAAATTAGACATTTCTTTATTAAAGTCCAAAATACCTAAAAAATCTAAATTACAATTTTCAAGTAAATACGATCTTGTCTTTATATCCGATATGATAAAATTTTCGTCACCTGGTCTAAAAAACTTTCTTGGATGAGGTTGAAAAATTAATACACCAGAAGGGATGTTTTTCTTTTGACCAATGTAGTTTGCTTTAGCAATTATCTCCTTATGACCTAAGTGAACTCCGTCAAAATTTCCTAATGCAAATACTCCTCCTCGAGCATTCTCTAAATCTTTAGTAGAATTTCTAAAAATTTCCATTACATAATTACCGTTAAATATTATCTACAATAGCATTTATTAAACTAATTCGTTAATATAGTAAGTTGGGAAAACATTCTTTTTATTAATTGATTCCATAATGTTCTTTTTACTTTGACCAGAGAAAAGGCCTCCTAACGTCAATAAGCTATCTAAATTATAATTATTTGCACCCTTGATATCAGTGTCAATCCCGTCGCCAATAACTATCGTAGAGTTTAGATCTCTTCCCGAAATAACCATAATTTGCTTCATAGCTTCATCAAAAATAGGGGCAAAGGGCTTTCCAATATTAATAGTCTCTCCACCTATGGATTTATATTTTTGAGATATAGCACCTGCGCAAGGAATTAGATCTTTTCCTCGTTGAACCCAAATATCGGGATTTGCACACAATAACTTAAGGTTTCTTTTTTTGGCTGACATCAATAAAGGAAGATAACTCTCATCATTTTCAGTCTCATCATTATTAAGGCCAGTTACAAAAATAAAATCTGCGCTATCGAATTCAACTCTTTTAACATTAACGCCATCAAAAACTTTAAGATCTCTATCTGGACCAATATGGTAACAACTAGAACCAAGATCACCTTTATTTAAAATCTTTTGTGTTAAATCCCCTGATGTAATAATTTTATCATAGCATTTTTCATTGAGACCCATTTTTTGTAAAATATTTTTGATTTCAGCGCTAGGTCTTGGCGCATTAGTAACTAATATTATAGGATAGCCAATATCCTTATATCTCAAAAGGCATTCAATGCTTGATTTAAATAATTCTTGACCGTTGTGAATAACTCCCCAAATATCACAAATAATAGAGTCATATTTTTCTTCTATCTCAGAAAAATTACTAATTTCAATAGGATTTTTTATAGTATTCGTCATTAGGGATTCACTAGTATACTGTGACTAATTCGTCAACTATTGGCTTCAATTTGTTTTAAACTCTGTTATTCTTTCAAAAAAGGAGATGAGATGGAATTATTTAATTTATATGGAAAAAGAGCTTTGATAACTGGCTCAACAAAAGGAATAGGTAAAGCGATTGCAGAGAGATTAGCTGAGCATGGAGCAAAAGTAGTTATTTCAAGTAGAAAAGAAGATTCTTGCATTGACGTCAGAGATAGTATTAACGAAAATTTTCCAGACCAAGCTATTTCAATTCCTTGTAATATAAATGAAAAGGATCAACTTAAAAATCTTGTAAAAAAAACAAATGAAGCTTTTGGTGGTATTGATATTTTAATTTGCAATGCAGCTTTAAATCCATTTTTTGGTTCATCAATGGATATTCCAGATGATGCCTTTGATAAAATTCTTAGCGCTAATATAAAATCTAATCATTGGTTATGTAATCTTGTATTACCTCAAATGAAGGAAAGAAAAGATGGCTCAATAATAGTTATTTCTTCTATAGGAGGATTAAAGGGGTCTGAAATGCTCGGCGCCTACTCAATTTCAAAAGCTGCTGATATGCAATTAATAAGAAATATAGCTGTAGAACATGGACCTGATAATATTAGAGCAAATTGTATTTCTCCAGGAATTGTTAAAACACGCTTTGCTCAAGCACTATGGGATAATCCAGAAATACTTAAACAAACTACATCACGTGCCCCCTTGAGACGAATTGGTGATCCAGATGAAATAGCTGGTGCTGCAGTTTATTTAGCAAGTAATGCAGGTGCATTTACAACAGGGCAAAATATTGTCATTGATGG